>JABJAS010000257.1 GCA_018666055.1 Halieaceae bacterium
CCGTGAAGAGCCCCAGTGCACCGATCCCCCTGTCAGACGAGTGACTGTGGGCATGGGCATGTGAATCAGCATGTAAAGGGAGACGAGAGTCGGCCTCCGCTGACGACAGCTCGCTGGACGCTGCTGCGGTAACAAAATCATGCTGATGAAAATGAAATAGACGCAACAACAGCAGCATGAAAACAAGCCCGACGAGAGCCCATGCCATGACAAGGTCAATATCACCGACCAGTCCGAAGCTGTGAGGAATCAGATGGCAGAGCGCAACACCCAGCATCAACCCTGACACCAAACTCAGCACCATCTGAGTGCGCGTATGCGTCATGATGATCTGGCGCGGTAACCAACTGCCCAGCAGCGATGCCGCCAGGAGCGCAACACTAAAAATTCCCAGCCAGGCCCAATCGGTCATGCGGCTAACCCCTGACCAAATTATCGCGGTGAATCATTTCCTCTTCACCTCGGTAGCCCAGAATCGCCTCAATATCTGCCGAACTCTTTCCGATCAGCGCTGCGGCTTCATCGCTGGCGTAATTGACCAGCCCTCGCGCCCGCTCTTTTCCGGTCGCATCGACACAGCTCACCAAATCACCTCTTTGGAAAGCACCTGTCACCGCAGTAATCCCAATGGGTAAAAGGGAGCGGCCGTGATCAGACACGACCGTCACCGCACCCTCATCGAGCACCAGCTGCCCTTGGGCATGCAGCAGACTGGCCAACCATTGTTTGCGGGCGCTAAGCGGTTGGCGATTAGTGTGTAAGAAGGTTCCCACCAATTCGCCCTCGACCACCTGAGAGATCACATCGGGCAACCGCCCATTAGCAATAATCGTGCTGGTACCAGAACGCGCAGCCAAACGAGCGGCACTGAGTTTCGTCGCCATTCCCCCGCGCCCCAAGGCACTACCCTCACCCGCTATCGCGTCAAGATCAGGCTCATGGACATCGGCTGAAGCAATCAGTTTGGCATCCTTATCCTGTCGCGGATCGCGGTCCATCAGCCCATCTTGATCGGTCAGAATTAACAGCGCTTCCGCATCGACCAGATTCGCAACCAAGGCCGCCAGAGTGTCATTGTCGCCCAGCCGAATTTCGTCGGTTACTACGGTGTCATTCTCATTAATAATCGGCAACACACCCATACCGAGCAGCGTATTGAGGGTGCTGCGCGCGTTCAGATATCGATCACGAGCGCGAACATCGGCATGGCTTAATAAAATTTGTGCCGTCATCACGCCATGCGGGCTCAGGCAATCCTCATAAGCGCGCACGAGTGCCGACTGCCCCACAGCTGCGGCGGCTTGGGATAAGTGGATCTCTCGGGGGCGCTCTGGCAAGTTAAGCCGCACTAAACCGGCAGCAATGGCGCCACTTGATACCAGCACGACTTCATGGCCGAGGGAATGCAGTGAGGCCAATTGGCGTGTCAGCGTCTTCATGACGAGTGGGTCCAATCCCAGACCATCGTTGGTGAGCAATGCACTACCCACCTTGATCACCCAGCGTCGAACGCTCGTTAAACGATGCCTAGCCGTGTTGTCAGTTGTATCGCTCAATACCGATACTCCACGTCAACGTCGCCATCTGCTTCCTCGTCCGCATCGAGCGCGCCGTCTTGCAGGCCGCGCTGTGCGTTGCTGCGTGCCTCTGCTCGCGCCCTATTCAGGGTGGCAATCCGCTCGCGCGCTTCGTGCTGCATTTGCTCCTGTACGGTTTGCTCCTCCGCCAATGCGCTGGCATCGGTTTGGTAATGTTCCATCAACTGTTCAAGGTGGGTCATCAAATCACCACAGAGTGCTTGGGTCTGGGTCCCTGCCACCGCAGAGACCTCATAGACTGGCCCCTGCCAACCGAGCGCAGCCACAATCGCTTCGCGGCGCGCCTTCAACGTCTCCTGGTCAACCAAATCGATCTTATTCAACACCAGCCAACGCGGTCTGGCCGCTAACGTGGGGCTAAACCGCTCTAGCTCGTGAATCACCGAACAGGCCGCACTCGCTGGATCGCTGCCATCGATCGGCGCTACATCAACGAGATGTAACAGAACTCGGTTACGTGTCAGATGCTTGAGAAAGCGGATACCCAGCCCGGCGCCTTCAGAAGCGCCCTCAATGAGTCCCGGTATGTCGGCCACAACAAACGAACGATAGGCGTTGACCTTCACAACCCCCAAACTGGGAATCAGCGTGGTGAAGGGATAATCGGCAACTTTTGGCGTCGCGGCTGAAATAGCGCGAATCAAGGTGGACTTGCCGGCATTCGGCAAACCCAGTAGTCCGACGTCGGCAAGTACCTTCAGCTCCAACTTGAGCTTGCGGAGCTCTCCCTCGGAACCCGGTGAACTTTGA
>JABJAS010000258.1 GCA_018666055.1 Halieaceae bacterium
GGGCTCTTATCGCTGCGCTTAGATGGGCAAGGCCAACCATTGATTGCGCACCTTTTGCTAAGCTTGTTGGCGCCCCCATCTCAGTTTGAATAGCATCAGCGACATCGTCGACCCGTCGCTCATATACCTCTCTGATCGACGTAAGCAATTCTATGCGTTGGCTCACCGGAGTTTGTGAATATGATTCAAATGCAGTTCTAGCTGAACTGACCGCCAGATTCACATCTGCCGAGGAGCCCAATGAAATTGTTGCTACTGCGCTCTCTGTCGCCGGATTAATCACATCCAACGTTTTGGTCTCAGATGGTTTTACCCACTCTCCGTTAATGTAGAAGTTTAGTTTATCCATACCGCTATCCTCTAAAGTAGTTGCACGATGCCATCGTTGCACCACGTACATTTTTTCTATTGATCACCAAAGTGGGAGAGAGCCTCTTCCGACCCACCCGCGTTGATGTTGAACCGTTCCGTTTTGAATGACCGGCGGGCCTCGGTCATTTGCGGAGCTAACGCGCATGAAGCACTTATGCGTGACGGTTGCCGCGTCGTTGGAAGCGCATCAACAGATCGGAGCGCACTACGGCTTGGTTCAACATGTCTTACTGACATCACAACTCCAGGAATTACTTTGCGAGAGTATTCTAATAGAATACTCTATATCTTATATCAATACTAACTGCCATTCCGGGGAAATCAAGCAAAATTCCTGGATGACAATGTTATTGAACAAAACGATCTGATCCCTTGGACACTCCGGGTAGTAATCTCATTCCTAAAGGGGTCTGAACGCACCGAGAAGGTAGCTTGCTACCAAACATCTTGGCATGCCAAGGTGTTTCGGGAAGAACCTGAGACATCAGATTTTTGAAACGCGCGAAAAATCAGTAGGTCTTGCAGCGTTTCAGCTTTCCCCTGTCCCAAGGAAAAGCTGAAACGCTTTAGGTCCCAAGGATGGTCGCCAGGCGTTCTGCTGATTCAAGGAGATGCGTGCGAGAGTCATTCATGTCACTGCGGTTCTCCAGGCCCACAATTGACAGCGCCGCGATGCAGTGATGGCCGGCACTCAGAACCGGTGTGGCGGCGGACAGAAGCCCGATTCCAGGTTCAGAAAATGCGATCCGCTCCGCCCGAATCTGCGTGACCTCTTCTTTTGGAATGCTGGCGAGGGCTTGGGCACAAAGTTCTGTTTCGATTCTGAGATCCTCGAAGATGATATGCACCTTACCCGAAGCCGAACTCATCAGATCGAGCCTAGTGCCAACCCATTGTCGGGCAACGATCTGCTGGTCTGCTTCAACACTCTGAGTAATGATGGGCGAACCGTTCTGAACGAACGTGATCGACGCTGTCTGGCCGGTCAACTCAGCAAGGTCTTTAAGAATATTCTGCGCACGTTCGCTCGCATGCATGTGTCGCAACGCCATGGAGGCAACCGAGATTACATGCGGCGAGAGTTGATAACTACTGTCATCCCTCAATTCCAGCCAATCAGCATCGGTGAGTGTCTTAAGCTGTTGATAAGCGGTAGCGCGCGCCATTTTCAATTCCGTACAAATCTCGCTGAGGCGCATCGGTGTTGGCTTAGAGGCGATAAAGTCGAGCATCTTCAGAACCTTCGTTGCTGTCGAGAGGCTGCGCACACCTCCGGGTGTCGTCTCAGACCCAGATTTTGTCATGGATGTTCTCCTAAGGGTGAAATGTAGAACGATTGACGGATAACGGCGAAGGCACAAGGCACCCCTCCCAGAATTTCCCTTGATTTTCCAAGAATCGCTGTTAGTATTTATATCAGATACCATATATTCTATATGAATACAATGGCAAATTCTTGGAGCAGTGATGACAGTAAGACAAGTTGGATCGATCCAAAGCGCGCCCGAGCCGCTGGATTCTTGCGCGCTCCGCTCGGCCACTCTGATGATGCAACCCGAGCGCCTTGCGGCGCTGCAACCGTCACGCATCAGTGCGACACGCGCGTTCATGCGGCAATTGATCGAGGAGCGCTGGTCATTCAAAAAGGTTAAGTTCGACATCAAAGCGGATGGGGTGGGAGAGGCTCTCTACCACATTGAGGCACCAGGAAACTGGGTCTTCTCGATTCCAGTTCTTTCCTTCAAACCGACCCAAAAGGGGCGCACCCTCCGCATCATCGGCACCGCATGGGATATGATGGGAGCGCTGGTAGAGGGGCGTATATCAGAAGCGGATTTTGAAACCTTGCGGCAAGAAGCTCCCAAGCTTTACCACGGCCGCGCCACGCCTGGTACACTGACTTGGTTCCGCGCCAATCGAAGTGGCCGCTTCTTCGACGATAGTGTCGCGGCACTGGCGAAGGGCAGTCAACCCGATGCAGAAAAGTTGTGGGACGCCGGGTATGCGATGCGCAACACAGGCGTGAATGGAAACGGGATGTTCGGCACCAGAACCTTCCGCGCTCTCGAATCTGACCATCCGCTCCGCGGGTCAATGGCCGCAGAAATACTTTCCGCATACATGATGCGCGTTTTTTCCATCGACCTGATGAACGATCTCGCCCGAAAGGCAGGCGGCGATACGGCTGTTGAGCTGACCCCGGCCATGGCGCGCTATCTGGGGGTGGGAAATGCTTCGGCCATGGGGTTGATGCACTTCACCAACAACTGGCCAAAGCTGATCAACCGCTGGATACTCGTGCGTGAAAAATGTATCGCACGCGCGAAGATGCTCGATCTCAGTGCGGATCCCGAGCCGCTGGACCGCCTTATCAGGCTCACTGAACGGGCGATAACGTACCGCAAGGAGGATACAACGCACTACACTCGCTATCCTAGCGGTGCCAAACTGGCCGCCGAGCTTTCATGTGTACATGCAGACCTGTGTCGCCTGCGCAGCCAGTTGAAAGCCGGCGCGCTTGAAGTTTCCGCACCCTTCAGTGGGTTCTGCGCCTCGGTCGAGGAACGATTCCACCCGCATACAACCGAAACGCTATTGTCCCTCATGATCGACCTTGTGCCTACCTACGCCGACCAGCAGGTCAGAGCATTGATCGTCAATGAAGAAGCCATTGGCGCGCCTGAAATGTCGACTTGTGAATTACAAGACCTCCTACGGGCAGAATATGCATGGGCGTTCGAGATGGATCTTGATGCTCCCGAAGCCCGGCATTTCATCTGGTACAAATCACGTAACGCCGAAGAGCCCCGCAGGGGGCCACGCACCGACATCGATGAAAAGCATGAGTTGGTTCTGGACGTGCCGCGCCTGGTCGTTGAGCTTGACGCCACTCTGGTTGCGGCACCGCCAGGGCAGAGTGTTTCCCGTTTCCTAATCGACAATCCCGACCTGCGTCAGATCGTAACGCGGGTACAATCGCTGGGCAGGCTGCCCTATCACACGCCCTACGCCGACATTATGCACCGTGATTTCATTCCCGCGCATATCACAAAACTGCTGAATTCGGGGCTGCATGGTCTCGATAAAACTGTGGATGCGATGGATCGCGGCATCTGTGGCGTCCTTTTCCA
>JABJAS010000030.1 GCA_018666055.1 Halieaceae bacterium
CCTCATGAGTGGCGACAAGATCGGCGGTAAAGAAGCCGTTGAAATGGGGCTGGCCAGCTTTATCGTTCCCGAGGACGACCAGTTACTGCCTCGCGCGATTGAAATCGCTAGCACTCTTGCAGCCGGCGCACCGCTGGCGGTTGCCGCCTCTAAATTAGCGGTCAATGCCTACCTCCGCTCGATCAGTGCAACGGTCTTTCCGCTGGCAGCAAGAGCGCAGGAAGAGACCATGGGAAGCAATGACCACCAAGAGGCCATTGCTGCTTTTCAAGAAAAGCGTGCGCCGCATTTTACCGGCAAATAACTTTTCGAAGCCGGCACAGCCGGCGGTAACGCTCACGACAAAACAGCGATCAAACTAGTAAAGAGGAAGCACTCAATGTCAGGCACTTACAAAAAAATAGTCGCCCATAAGTATTCGAAAAATTTCAGGGAAGCCAGCGAAATCGTTAGCACCGACATTGTGCAACCTGGCCCTGATCAACTGTTGATCAAAACGCGTTTCGGCGGTGTGAATGCTTCAGACGTAAATATCAGCGGCGGCGTCTATTTTTCCGATGGCAACTTCCCCTTTGATCTAGGCTGCGAATCCGTCGGCGAGGTGATCGCCGTTGGCCCAGATGTCACTCAGTTTCAGGTTGGGGATGCGGTCGCGTCGCCACAGATGGGCAGCGCCTATAGCGAGATGCTGTGCCGGGATGTAGACCAATTTATCAAGATTCCTCACTGCTCACCCGAATACTTATCGGTATCAGTGGCAGGGCTAACGGCCTCAATCGGACTTTATGAGGCCGGCGACATGGGATCTGGCGAAACCGTATTGATTACGGCTGCGGCTGGGGGTGTGGGCAATTGGTGCGTGCAGTTAGCCAAACTCGCTGGCAATCATGTGATCGGCACCTGCAGCACTCAAGTAAAAGCTCAAGAGCTGAAGAGCCTTGGTTGCGATCGGGTGGTTGTCTATTCCGAGGAGGCGCTGACTGATGTTTTGACGGCCGAATATCCTGACGGCATCAATTTGATTTTTGAACAGGTAGGTGGCGAGACCTTCGACACCTGCGTGGATCATCTTGCGACGCGCGGAAGAATGCTGATTTGTGGTTTCATATCGGAGTATATGGGTGGCACTCAAGAAATCACCGCGCCGCGGATTTACCACAAGCTACTGTGGAAATCAGCACAGATCCGCGCTTTTCTATACAAGGACTGGCCTGACAAAATCGCGGAACATCTCGAAAGACTCATTGAGCAAGTGGCCAGCGGCACTATCAAACCGCTGCTAGACCCAACAGTCTTTGAAGGTGTTGATAGCGCAGCAGACGCACTGGAATACCTCCATTCGGGTCGTAATACTGGGAAGGTCGTGGTTCGATACTGAACCGCATCACCACGGTGACTAATCCCGTATCCGCCGCAGCTTACCTTACAATCGGAAGGGCTCTATGATGAAACGAATGATGTTCACGTGGTCATTGATCTTTCTTGGCCTCGCACTCCCCTCCTTCGCCCTCAAAGCCAATGACGACGTGTCGGTCCAACAAAACTCTGGGGCTGTGGCAGACCGGCTTGCCATTCGGGAGCTCGTTGAATCTTACAACGCCGCGGTCATCGAGAAGGACGCCGTAAAGTGGATCGCTAATTGGGTCGAAGATGGCGTGTGGAACTTGGGCGGGGGCAATATCGAGGGCAAAGACCGCATTCTCGAATCATGGCTCACCATCATGGCGCCTTACGAACACGCCTCTGTGTTTGCCCAGCCGATTTTTATCCAAGTCAAAGAAGATGACGGCACCGCACACTGGCACACGAATGAGCGACTTAAATTGTACAGCGGCGATGAGATGCTGGCCGTCGGGCGTTATAAAGATCGCTACGTGCGCATTAATGGAGTGTGGAAAATAAAACAACGGGATTACAGCGTGGTATTTACCTCCACTAGAGCATCGGAGTCCAGTGAGTGAGGCGACGCCTGACGCCGCTCTGGTCGCCCGAGTCGCGACGAGCTATTGCAGCCGTTGCCCCACAACGCTGATGACGACCTGATGGCCCTCCGCCTTACCCTCATTGACGACGACGAGTCTTCAGTTGCGTGCTCTTCAGCAACCACTCCTCACGCAGAAGACAGTTCAAACCGGTCACTTTACGCAATACAGCTATCATAAAAACAGGAACTCACTTATGTCGATCAGTAGGCGTCAGCTCGTAGTCAACACTCTAGCGACCAGTGCCGTCACCTCCGCACTTGTTTCAACCGCTGCAAACACAGCCTCGACAAAAGCTTCAGCGGGTTCTTTATTTGACACCTCGAAAAGGGTCCACCCCGGTGCCACGGGCTTCAACGTGGAAGACCGACTCGCCATCGTGAATCTCTGTAACGCCTATGCAAGTGGTTACGATGCAGATGACTTCGAACGCTGGCGCATGCAGTTTGTCACCGACCCGGTTTGCACCATTTATAATGCCGGCACTGAAACGATTCGGTTAGTCGGTGATGACTTCCGCAAGGCTTTCGAAACCTTCCGAGCCAACGCAACTCAAAAAAATATACAGCCGCTGCACTACAGCAGCAACCTAACGATTAAGGAACAAACGGAACAGACGGCC
>JABJAS010000031.1 GCA_018666055.1 Halieaceae bacterium
AGGCGCCGTGGCAACAGGAAGCATGAAGGCGCAGCTCGCGCTCATTGCCGCGGGCACCATGAGCCATAACGGATCAATATCGACAGCCAATGCGACCGCCGCTAACACCGGCATCAGCAGCGCCGTCGTCGCGGTGTTAGAGGTCGCCTCGGTCAGAAAGGTCACCACCAACGCCAAGAGCAGCATCATCAAGAAGACAGGCAATGCTGCGACCAAGGTCAAGGCTTCGCCAACTTGTGCACTCAGCCCCGACGCGACAAAGCCCCGTGCCAAACAAATACCCCCAGCGAATAACAGCAATACGCCCCAAGGAATTTGGTTCGCTTGTTGCCAATCGATAAGCGGTGCTCCCCTGTTGTCACGGACGACGAATAGCGCGATCACTGCCAATAGCGCCACTGAGGCATCGTTGGTAAAGGGCAGACCAAGCCATGCTTGCCAACCACCAAAGGGTTCAGCGCGGGTGATCCAAGCGAGTGCTGTGAGCGCGAAGATGGTCATCACACGTCGCTCAGCACTGCGCCAAGGGCCCACTGACGGCAACGTAATCCCTAACTCCGTCGGCAAATTCCGCGTCACCCACCACCAAGCGGCTGGCAACAGCACCGCAATGACCGGTATCCCCCACGACATCCACTGGCCAAAGCTAATCGCTTGACCGGTGGTTTCCTCGAAAACTTGAACGAAAATGAGGTTAGGAGGGGTGCCAATGGGCGTGCCCAAGCCGCCAATACTGCAAGACCACGCCAGCCCGAGTAGTAACGGCACTGCTAAGCGCTCACGATCGTCGCAAGATGCCAGTACGGCCATCGCAACGGGCATTAGCATCAGTGCCGATGCCGTATTGGAGATCCACATACTCAGCCCTGCACCCGCCAGCATGAAGCCCATCACCAATTGTCGAGGACGATGCCCACCAACGAGTCTTACCACCGACAGAGCGACCCGGTGGTGTGCCCCCGAGCTTTCCATACCCCGGGAGAGCAAAAATCCCCCCAACAGCAGGATAATCAGCGGTGAGCCCACGGCGCCAGCAACCTGCTCGACCGTTAAGACTCCGGCCATCGGCAATACTGATAATGGCAGCAGTGATGTCACCGGTATCGGAATCGGCTCAAAAATCCACCAGACCATGCAGAGCCATGCCACCACGGCTGTCACGATAATCGCGCTACTTTGGCCCACCGTCATCAAGATTGTGGCGAGGCAGGCGGCTGTGATCACGCCGGGCCAGACCGTCAGCCGTGGATCCAAGTAGGTCATAATCTTCATCTGCTGTATGCTCCCCCACCCGCGTCCTTGTGTACACTCCCCCGCATGACATTAGGCAATACCACACAGTTGATCGATGGCTTCGATCGCACGATTTCGTACCTGAGATTATCGGTTACCGATCGTTGCGACTTTCGATGTCAGTACTGTATGGCGGAAACGATGCAGTTTCTCCCTCGTGCCGAGGTATTGTCCATAGAAGAACTCCTGCGGACAGCACGACTCTTCACTGAATTGGGGGTCAAAAAAATCCGTGTCACCGGGGGTGAACCCCTTATTCGTCGCGGCGTCGATACGCTATTTCAAGGGATTGGGCAGCTCCCAGGGTTAGAAACCCTGGCACTCACTACCAATGCGAGTCACTTGGCTGAGTTTGCCCCGGCACTGCGACAAGCCGGTGTGAACTCCGTCAACATTAGCTTAGACAGCCTGCAGCCGGACCGATTCCGCAATATCACTCGGATCGGCAAGCTAGACACGGTTTTGAACGGTATCGACGCTGCGGTGCAAGCCGGCTTCGACAGCATCAGATTAAACGCTGTCATTTTAGAGGGGCTGAATCGGGAGGAGGTCCTACCGCTGACTCAATTTGCCCTCGAAAAACAGATTAGCATCGCGTTTATTGAAGAAATGCCCCTGGGGCAGGTCAACTTGGGCAGTAAATCTCTGAGCTATGTCTCCTCGGACGAACTGATCGAAGAGTTGAGTACCCATTTCACGCTTGAGCCCGTCACTAGTGGTCAAACAGCCGGTCCGTCCCGCAATTTCTTGATCCCGGGTACGCCAACTCAGGTGGGTTTTATCTCGCCGCACAGCAACAACTTTTGCGGGTCCTGCAATCGACTGAGAATCAGTGCTGAGGGCCGCTTACTGATGTGCCTTGGCAATGAGGAATCGATCGACCTTCGGCAACTGATGCGCGATGGCGAGAGTGATCAGAGCATCAAGACCGCTATCATTGACAGCTTGTCACTGAAACCAGAGCGACATGTTTTCGACCGGCCAAATGAGCCGCAAATTATGCGGTTCATGAATGCGACCGGCGGTTAATTTAAGTCCAGCGAGAGAGAACCCGTGTCTACTAATCACTACCCTGCATTACATCAGGTTGAAGCCATTCAAAATGCGTTTGAAGCGGCTGGTTATATTTGTACGACCCGTATC
>JABJAS010000259.1 GCA_018666055.1 Halieaceae bacterium
ACCGGACGAGCCAAACGCTAAGGTATATCCGATCACAAACCATAAGACCGACATCAACGCGGTGAGCGCAAAACACTGCATTAAAACCGACAATGCATTTTTCACCCGAACCAGCCCCGCATAAAACAACGACAGCCCTGGCAGCGTCATGAATAACACCAACGCTGTCGACGTCAGCATCCAAGCGGTGTCTGCGCCCGAGATCGCGTCCGCCATCGCGGGGGCACTCATCAAAGTAGGCAACAAAAATGCCGTGAATCCCAATGAGGTTTTAATCGCTTTTACAGACATAAGGGCCGTCACCTTGATGAAGAAAGCCTGATTTTGCCACACGCGCACCGCTAAACCCAAACGGCAAATGCTCTGGTGATTGTGATTATCATCACTCAGGATTACTCTCGCGGCTGACTCAGAAGGAAAATCCTGCCATGTCGCGACCCGTTGCGCTGTTAATCACCTTGCTTGCCCTGTCATCACATAGCACTGCCGATCCCAGAATGCGCAACGTCATTTTGATCATTGGAGATGGCTTCGACGATCAGCATGTCACCATGGGCCGCAACTACCTGGCAGGCATGAGCGGAAAACTGAGGGTAGACGACCTCCCGTTTAGAGCATCAGTGCAGATCGAAACGGTCACGCCGTCAGGCACACCCAGCTATGTTGCTGACTCAGCCAACACGGCCACCTCGCTGGCTACAGGTACCGTCACGAGCATGGGACGGATTGCGACTGACATCAACGACCGTGACGTCGCGACGATCGGCGAACGCGCTATCGCCGCCGGCTTTAAAGTTGGGCTTGTCACGACCTCCTCACTCACCGATGCCACCCCCGCGTCTTTTCTGACTCACGTCTCGGCGCGCAGCTGCGAGGGCCCTGAAGAAGTCCTAGGCAGCACTTATTACGGCATACCACAGCCAGCATGCCTCGCTGACGCCAGAGATAATGATGGCCCGGGTTCGATCATAGAGCAGCTGGTGAGCAGCGGCGCGTCAATCCTGTTGGGCGGGGGGCGCAAATTCATTGAACAGACCACCATTGATAATGAGACGGTTGCCGCGATGGCTGCGCATTACCGTTTTCGAGTTGTCACAAATGCCGGGGAACTGAGGAGTGCCAGCTTGGGGCAACCCCTCATCGGCGTGTTTAGCGAGGAAACACTAGCCGTTCGCTGGCGCGGTACGGACGGGCGGACTGCTGAAGCGACCGAGACTGGCTGGCTACACTATTTATCGGATTATCTTGGGGACACCAAAGAACCCGATGTAATGGATTGTGAGCCGAATCCAGAATACGGCGACACCCCCTCTCTCTCCATCATGACCAAAACCGCTCTGGAGCACTTATCGACTGATAACGATCAGGGGTTTTTTCTGATGATCGAATCAGCCTCCATCGACAAGCAAAGCCACAAACGTGATCCCTGCGGCTCAATTGGAGAAATAGAACAGCTCGAGGAGGCGTTGGATCTTGCTCAGACCTTCGCTCAGCAGCATCCGGATACGCTAATTATTGTCACGGCTGATCACGCCCAAGCAGCTCAAATACTCCCCGAGCCCACTTTGTACAGCGGCTACCCTATTCCTATTTATTCTCCGGGCCTGACGGCCCGCATCAACACGCCTGAAGGGGGCGTCATGCGGATTAACTACGCCACCAATAATGGGTTTAGCGAAGAGCACACCGGCGCAAACGTCCCGTTGTTTGCCAATGAAGTGGGGGCCCAACAGCTACGACCCTTCCTGCGACAACGCGAAGTTCACGATGCGATGAGCCTGTTCTTACTGGGACCCGCCGCCGCACCCCTCGCTCAAAACACATCGCCGGAGTCACGCTAACCGACGCACTCACATATTGATCCAAGAATTCAGTGCGGTCAGACGGAAGGTCACACCGCTGTTTTCTAGAATGACACTATCGATCAGGATGTCTCTTACCATCACCTGCCCCGCCCGCTGGCCAATCTTCAATCGTTGTCCATTTAGCTCGACGGCGGCAGAGCCATCGGTCTGGTAGTCGTGTACAGAATAGATTAGCGTCGGAATGTCGTCTTTTTGCTGTTGCGATAAATTTTCAATCATCGTTGCCGCATGCGGGACCAAAGATTGCTCACCCACTGCCCTAGCCGCCTCCGCAATGGCCTTTTCCAGATCGATAGGCGGTGGGATTAAGCCAAGACCAGCTGCCTCACTAGGCGCGCTCCGGGTCTCAGGCAGCTGAGCGGCTTCAGATTCACTCGCCGCTCTTGCTGGCACTCTGTCTGGCACGCTGTCTGGTGCGCCGTCAGGCGCTTCGACGGCAGCAGACGCCGAATCGGACCACATTTGAGCATTGAGTTCGGCCACTGCTCGAGCGGTCTCAGTTGGCCCGGTGTCGACAAGACCTGAGGGGGTCAACGTCTCTGGGGATGCCGCAGCTATTCCCCGCATCGATGAATCCACTATTAATCGTGACTCCGCCTGGGTACTGGGCACCTGATCTGTGCTTGATGGATTTAACCGCTGAGGCTGATCAACCGCGGCCGACGCGCCCGGCTGGCCCGAATTCATTGGCCCCAATGGCGATGCTAACGACCCCGATGACGACGCGTCATCGGGCGACAGCAGCGAGAACCACGCCACTACTCCGGCACCTAATAATGCCCCCAATAGCAACGCCGCCATTACCGGTCGTAGTCGCATAGCACCGGCACTGTGATGTGAGTCAGTCGGCGCATGGGAGATCGGTGAGTCCGTCTGCCCTGAGCGTTTTAAGGCATCAAGAATCAACGACATGGCGCAACGCCAAAACGCTGGATGGCACGGCGCAGTGCCCTACTTGAGGTTAAGCCGCTCCCCAGCTTGTCGTTCAATGCTTGCAGCGTTCTCACACCGATCACTCCATCAACTCTGAGCCCCACACCAGCTTGAAACACTTTCACGCGCGCTTCCAGCGCTTCTGTGAAGGTAGTGAGTGGTGGCGCAGGCAAGCCATCCAGCCGCGCGAACTCGCCGACAACGTGAGCCACCACCGCACCTCGATCACCGATCCGCAGCGGCCCAGTCCACCCCGGAGGGCTCACCCAAAAATACCGAAAGCGCCCTTGCCAGCGGTCAGCCACCGCTGTCAAAGGGACATCGCAAACCACCGCACCGGTAAATACGGTGGCAACCTCTTCCCCAACCGACAAAAGGACCGTCGCCGCAGCAAAGCGATTTGGACGCTGCAGCTCAAGTATCACGGGGCGATTCAGCTCCAATATCGCATCCCAAGTATCGCTATTGGCAAACTCACAACGCAACCCATCCGTGACGGGCGCATCGCAAGCGCTGCCGGGAAGGGGAGCATCACGCCACAGCGTCCACAACGCCGACTCCGCAGCTCCGAGGCTCACCAACCAATCTGGCAAAACAGATGCCGGGGTCACCGTTGCGCTCTCGAGCCCCGTGGCGTCCGCTAACGGACTCTCGGCTAAGCGAATCCCTTCACTGACCGTAACCGGCTCGGTCACCAACACGTAATAGGCCAGTAGACCCGCCAAAACGGCACTCAAAATACCGAAAGCCCACGTCACTGTCCGCGGATTCGCGGTGCGACTCGTCCTGAGCTGTTTCACTGTTGGCGGTGCGTTCCCACCGAAGACCTCCTGTGCCGCCTGGCGGACGATCGCCGCCGACACTTCTGGTTCATTCCGTCCGTAAGCACCCATCATCGCCCGATCACACAATAGATTGATCAACCGGGGAATCCCGCCCGTTAATTTAAAAATCCGTCTTAACGCTGATGGCGTGAAAAGGGAGCGGCCACCCGTTAAGCCAGAGATCGAGAGTCGGTGACGGACATAGCTCTGGGTCTCTTGCGCATCGAGTGCCGTCAGCTGATAGCGCGCTGTGATTCTCTGATTCAGCTGCCGAAGTTCGGGCCGCTCCAGCATGGACTCCAGCTCTGGCTGTCCGGTTAGAATAATTTGCAGCAGTTTTTTTTCGTCTGTTTCAAGATTAGTCAGCAATCGAATCTGTTCCAGAACGTCAAAATCAAGATGTTGAGCTTCATCGATCATCAATACGGTCTGACGATCCTTTGCATGATTGGCGAGCAAAAACCGGTGCAACGCGTCGGTCAGCGTCTTCAGGCTTTGCGTCTCAGACGGATAGCGAATTTCGAACTCATCACAAACGCTCGCTAACAGCTCAGTGGCACTTAAGGCGGGATTGAGCACAATGGCGATATCCGTGTTTGCGGGTAACTGTTCCAACAAACAACGATTTAAGGTGGTTTTCCCTGTTCCAACCTCACCGGTCAACAGTACGAATCCACCGCCACTCCCCACACCGTATAAAAGATGAGCCAAGGCCTCGCGATGACGATCACTCATGAACAAGTAGCGCGGATTAACAGCGATCGAAAACGGTTGCTCAGTCAGTCCAAAGAAAGGGTGATACATAGTCGGTGGTTCGCTCCACTAGCGTCCAGAGTTGCAACGATACATATTGGCAATTACAGTGCCATTTGTTTTTTTCCAGCCAACGCCTGATTGCCACGTCAACGAGACGACTCGAGCGCCTATCCAGTGAGCCCTCGTGGTACGACAACTAGTCGCTGGAGACACACTCGAACCGGCGTGACCCTAGCGGCGCCCCAGGATCCACAACAGGAGATAGTTTACATGTCATTACCACCCTCGCTGCAGAACGCCCTTCGGCTCCCCGTCGTCGGCTCACCACTGTTCATCATTTCTAATCCTGATCTTGTCATCGCACAGTGTAAAGCGGGAATCATAGGCTCCTTTCCCGCGCTGAATGCCAGGCCAGAACCCGTTTTGGAGGAGTGGCTAGAGCGCATCACTTCAGAGTTAGCGGCCTATGATGCGGCGAACCCCGACGCACCGTCAGCGCCCTTTGCAGTCAACCAGATCGTGCATGGCTCTAATGCAAGACTCAAACATGACATGGACATGTGCGTGAAGTATGAAGTCCCCATCGTCATCACATCGCTAGGCGCCAAAGAGTGGGTCAACGAGATGGTGCATAGCTATGGCGGCATCGTTCTGCACGATGTGATCAATAACCGCTTTTCCAAAAAAGCGATTGAAAAGGGCGCTGATGGGCTAATTGCAGTGGCCGCTGGAGCAGGCGGTCATGCGGGTACCGTGTCTCCGATGGCGCTAATTCAGGAAATCCGTGAATGGTTTGATGGCCCGCTGCTACTGTCAGGCGCCATCGCAACGGGCGATGCCGTGCTTGCGGCTCAAGCCATGGGAGCAGACTTGGCCTACATTGGCTCAGCCTTTATCGCGACCGAGGAAGCCAATGCGGAGCAAGGCTACAAGCAAGCGATAGTCGATTTTGGCGCAGATGATATCGTCTACAGCAGCCTGTTTACGGGGGTCCACGGTAATTATCTCAAACCTTCGATTGAGGCTGCCGGTCTTGATCCCAACGCCCTCCCTGAAAGCGACCCGAGCCAGATGGACTTTGGCTCTGGTGGCGACTCCGATGCCAAGGCGTGGAAAAATATTTGGGGCTGCGGGCAAGGCATTGGCGCAGTGAAAAAATTGGGCACCACGGCCGACTATGTGGCTAAATTAACGACCGAATATGCCGACGCCAAAGCACGGATTAATAGCTTATGACAGACCACACAAAAATCCCCCGAAGCGGCGAAGATGACTACAGCGCTGATATCGTCGAGCAACGGCAGCGCTTTATTGAAGCGCAGACAGGCACGACGCTGGAACACACCAAGCAGTTCTCGTTTGACCCTCATGAGATGGACGGCAATATCGAAAATTTTTGGGGTGTGGCACAAATTCCTATCGGCGTTGCGGGACCGCTGTTGGTCAATGGAGAGCACGCTCAGGGCGAGTTTTACGTCCCGATGGCGACCGTCGAAGGCACCATGCTGGCATCGTACAACCGTGGCATGAAAGTCATCAAAGAGGCCGGTGGCGTGCTGACAACCGTCTCACAGGAGTCGATGCAGCGATCCCCCGTCTTTATCTTTAAGGACTCACGTCAAGCCAGGGACTTTCAAATTTGGCTCAAAGATAACTTTGAGAATATCAAAGCACGTGCCGAAACCTCTACCTCGGTCGGCAAGCTCCACGAGATTGAGAGTTATCATGCACACAGCATGATCTTCACTCGGTTTGACTATTCCACCGGAGACGCTGCCGGCCAAAATATGGTCAGCAGAGCCACCTTTATTGCCTGTGAGTGGATTAACCAGCAGCGTCCCGAAATGTTGCATTACATGCTGTCGGGTAACTTTGACACGGAAAAGAAAACCTCCTCCGTCAATTTGTTAAAAACACGTGGCAGGCGGGTCACCGCAGAGATTACGATCCCGCGTGACATTCTCATGAAGCACTTGCGGGTCGCTCCTGAACAAATTGCTTACGGGCAACAGATTTCGACACTGTCAGCGATCCTGACCAATTCATCGAACAATGCGAATCATCCCGCCAACGCCCTGGCCGCACTTTATCTGGCGACGGGGCAAGATGTTGCAAATATTGGTGAGTCGAATCAATGCACCACTTTTCAACGAGCCACCAGCAAGGGCGACTTTTATTTCTCCATCACACTGCCCGCCCTCATCATGGCCACCTATGGCGGTGGCACGTCCCTGCCGACTCAGCGCGAGTGCCTGAGAATGCTTGGCTGCGAAGGCCAGGGCAAGGCTCTGAAGCTCTGCGAAATTGCGGCCGCACTGGTCGTAGCGGGAGAACTCTCCCTGTCTGCTGCCGCGCGGGTCGACAAAACTACGCGGGTCAATGAGTGGGTCGATGCCCATGAGCGCCTCGGCCGAAATCGCTGAATCACAGGAGCCAGTCATGTCTTACATGTTGCGTCGTACCCTGCTGAGCAAAATAGGCCTATTTATCTGCCTCGTTATGGCGGCGGCCGGCGTAACAGCGGATCGTGAATCACACATCTCGCTGGCAGAACCGCTGCCACAGCCAGATTGGGAACTGCCGCTGATTGCCAATGGGAGCGGCACCCTCTCCGATACTGACCTGCATGGACGCGTGACCTATCTCGATTTTTGGGCCAGCTGGTGCGGCCCTTGTCGCTTGTCCTTGCCAGCGCTGAACCGTCTTCGAGAAACATTTTCGTCGGAAGCCTTTAACGTGGTGGCAATCAGCGTTGATTATGTGGAGGAAGACGCATTGGACTTTTTGGCGCGCTACCCCGTAGCGTATCCAATTGCGATCGATACCACGGGAGACTCGGGGCGCGCTTTTGCCGTAGCCGGCATGCCCTCGGGTTACCTTATCGACAAGAAAGGCATGATTCGTGAAATTCACGTTGGCTTCAGAAAGGGTGACGAGGTGATCCTCCAAGAGCGCATCGCCGCGCTGATCGCAGAATCCGACTGATCCATACACCCCTTGCTACAGGGGCGTCATGACATCCAATTAAGCTCGACCCTCGTAAGGTCCTCATGGAAAATCCTGACGTACTCTATTTTGATGGCTCTTGCCCGCTTTGCCAGCGGGAGATGGCACATCTGGCGAAAATGAAATCAGACCAATTGGTTTTACAGGACATTCATGCCCTCGAGACCGGGGGCGACGTGCCGCCTAAAGAAGCACTGCTCAAATCCCTCCATCTTCGGCGAGGGAACAACTGGGTTGTGGGTATCGATGCCAATATTGCGGCCTGGCAATACACGCGCATTGGCATTCTATGGCGATGGCTACGTTGGCCTCTGATCAAACCGATCGCCTCGTGGTGTTACACCATCTGGGCAGCGAAACGCTACGAAAAGCGCTACGACACTGCCGATAATCGGTAGGCGCTATGGACTCTCCTCTTTTGCAGCTCAACGCTGAAGCGCTATCAGAAATGTCTAACAGTTGGCGCGCGCGGTTAATCAATAGTCTG
>JABJAS010000260.1 GCA_018666055.1 Halieaceae bacterium
AGATGGATAAATTTCTCTCCGGTGAAGCCTTCGATCAAATCGAAGGCTATGTGCCGCCCAGTGAGTAGCCACAGCGAGTCTACGGGGCACGGCATGCCAAACAGTACTGTCGTCCGCCTATGAAGTGGCGAGCCTGGCTGATTACGGCGACTTCGTGTCTGACGGTGACGGCGTTGCTGGTTGGCATTAAGACCTCACAGATTGCGCAAGCCGTGGCATTCATGGAAAGTTTTCCACCACCGGTGGAGACCATTACGATTGCGCAAGCACAGTCAGATAGTTGGGCACCCACGCGTTTACTCAGCGGAACCGTGCGATCGCCCGAGCATTTGGTTATTGCAACCGAAATACCCGGCCGAGTTGTCGAACTGCCGTTTGCCAGTGGCGACACAGTGCCAAAAGGCGCGGCCATTCTGGTGCTCTTTAACGATGATCTGGAGGCACAGCGCACGGCACTGGAAGCCGACTTGAACTTGGTAAATACGCAACTCGAGCGCAATCAAACGTTGGAAGCGGATGCCCTAGTATCCCGAGACCAACTGGATACACTCACCGCGCAAATATTGTCCCTCACAGCACAAATTGCTGTACTGGAGGCACGCCTAAGTCGAACGACGGTGCGAGCACCCTTTACCGGCACCTTGGGCATTTACCCTCAGCGGGTGGGGGATTTAATGCATCTCAGTGAAGTCCTGACTACCCTCACGGGATTAAATACAGAACGCTGGGTCGACTTTAAAGTACCGCAGGGGCTCGCTGAGCTCACCGTGGGCGACACCGTCACGATTCGCGCCATCTCGGGAGATGCAGTTGGCCCTGCAACCATTATTGCGGTATCCGATGCCTTCGCAGAGGGCACCCGCACGTATGACGTGCGCGCAGCGCTATCAGCACCCGGACTGCGGCATGGCGCACTGGTGCAGGTAGCGGTAAGCACTGGCCCCAGCGAAGCGCTCTTATCCGTGCCCACACGCAGCATCCGCTGGGACCCAGAGGGCGCTCACGCGTTTGTGGTGGAACCCTCGGAAGCCGGGGCGTACCTCCCTCACAGAGCATCACTGCGCAGAGTCGAGGTTCGGGGTGAACGCGACAGTCGTTTTTTTATCCGCGGAGCACTCGATCCAGATGACAAACTTGCGGATAAGGGCGCCTTTAAGCTGACGGATCAGGTGCTACTGCGCATTCAGTCAGGAGCATCGAGCGAGTGACCGCGCCACAAGAGCGGCCGCGCTGGACTGATATTTTTATCGAGCGGCCGGTAGTGGCTGCCGTATTTTGTATCGCGCTGCTGTTAGTGGGTATTCGTTCCGCAATCAATTTGCCAGTCATCTCCTTTCCGGTGATCGAGAGCTCCTCCATCGCAATCTCGACGGCCTACCCGGGCGCCAGCGCCGAGACCGTGCAAGGCTTCGTGACAGAACCGATCGAGCGCGTGGCCAGCAGTGTACCGGGACTCGACTATGTCGAATCGGTTACGACCGCTGGAGTCAGCACCGTCACACTGTGGTTAAGACTGAACCAAGACACCACCAAGGTGTTAGCCGAACTGTCGACACGGTTGAGCCAGATCCGCTTCGAGCTGCCAGAAGGCACGGAGGACCCGTTAATTGAAATCAGTCGCGCTGATACGCCTTACGCGAGCTTTTATTTAGGCGTCCAAGTCCCTCCGACGCGAACCTATGCCGAAGTGAGCGATATCATTCAACGCGCAATTTTACCTCGCTTGTCGGCACTGCCTAATGTCCAGCGAGCCGTGAATTATGGTTTGCCTCAGGCGATGCGTATCTGGTTAGACCCTTGGCGCATGGCAGCCTTAGGCGTCGACACCAACGACATTCAGCTCACGCTGCGCCGCAACAATGTTATTGGCACCTTCGGTCAGGCCGAAAGCGGCTCTCAGCGCATTAACCTTCAAACGGACAGCGAGGCCAAATCTCCAGAAGATTTTGCCAATATGCTGATCCGACAAGAGCGCGGAATGGAGATCCGTCTTGGCGACATCGCCACCGTTGAAGTGGGTACGATGGAAGTCTCACGGATGGCCCGCTCTAATCAGGATCGTGTGGTGTTCATACCCGTCTACCCAGAGCCGGGTACCAGCGAAATCGCAGTGGGGGACCTGCTCTACGAGGCCGTTGACGATCTCAATCGGACACTCCCCCCCGACCTACAGCTCAGCATTCCATTTGATAATTCTCGCTACATGCGAGACGCGGTGTCTGAGATTTTTCTCACACTCGGCGAGACCGTTTTGCTGGTGGGGCTGGTTGTCGTAGC
>JABJAS010000261.1 GCA_018666055.1 Halieaceae bacterium
CACCATCCCGCGGATCGCTTGGAATGTCGTCATAGCAAAATCGTCAGTGCGTGCTGGAAATAATATTGGCCTCGCGCTCAGCGCGCTTCGCCTCAATGATCTCTGCCCGTTCTCGAATCACTGATTCAAGGTGGTCGACAAAATCCTGATTGCTGACTTTGTGATCAGGCTCACCGCCGATATAAATCAGATTACTCGGCGTCGCACCGGTCAAGCCGACGTCGGCTTCGCGCGCCTCACCCGGGCCATTCACGATGCAGCCAATGACCGCAACGTCCATTGGCGTGCGGATATCGTCAAGACGATTTTCCAAAGTATTCATCGTGCTAATCACATCAAAGTTCTGTCTGGAACAACTAGGGCAAGCAATAAAGTTGATGCCATTTGCTCGCAACTTGAGACTCTTGAGGATCTCGAAACCAACTTTGACTTCCTCAACGGGGTCAGCGGCTAAGGAGACACGAATGGTGTCACCAATACCCTGCATCAGTAACATGCCCAAACCCACTGCCGATTTGACCGTGCCGCCGCGCGTACCACCCGCCTCGGTAATACCCAGGTGCAACGGCTGCTCGATTTGCTGTGCTAGCTTCTGATAGGCCTCCACCGCCATAAAGACGTCTGACGCCTTAACGCTGACCTTAAAATCCTGAAAATCATGACGATCCAGCATCTCAATGTTACGCATCGCTGATTCCACTAACGCATCGGCATTCGGCTCGGGATACTTACGCAGTAGGTCTTTACCCAATGACCCCGCATTCACACCAATGCGAATGGGAATGCCCCGATCCTGGCATGCAGCAATGACTTCTTTCACTTTTTCTTCGCGGCCGATGTTACCCGGATTAATTCTCAGGCAATCCACGCCGTATTCGGCCACTTTTAAAGCGATCTTATGATCAAAATGGATATCGGCGATCAGTGGAACATCAGCACGCGCACGAATGTCTCGAAATGCCTCTGCCGCCTCCATACTGGGCACCGACACTCTAACAATATCGGCGCCAGCTGCCGAAATGGCATTCACTTGGGCGACGGTCGCGTCAACGTCACAAGTTTCCGTATTCGTCATGCTTTGCACCGCAATCGGCGCATCTCCGCCAACAGGTACATTCCCGACGTAAATCTGCCTGCTGACTCGGCGCTTTATGGGCGACGGCTGCTTCATGGCTATTATTCTCCCCGTGACCGGCTATCGTGCCGGGCTCTGCTTATCGACTCTGCCGCTCTTCCCACAACCTATATTCAGACGAAGCTGGATACAAGCTTCGCAACGCCAACTCATAACTACTCAGTGTGTCCGTATCACCCATCGCACTGGCAATTTCGAGCCCGAGCAGCAAACCTCTTGGCGATTGCGTCGGGGCGATTGCTCGGTAATCGCTATGATACCGCGCAGCTTCGCCAGTATCACCCGCTTCGAGTCGGAGAAATCCCATCTCTAATAGCGCCACTGAATTACGCCGATCCATCGATAACGCTCGCGTAAAGGCCGCCTCCGCCTCTTTTTTTTCGCCCAACTGCAATCGACTCAAGCCCAAGTTCACGAACGCCATTGGCCGGCCGCTATAGAGCGTATCGCCTGTCACCCGCTTAAACTCCCGCTCAGCCTCGACAAATCGCCCCTGAGAATAGAGAAATGCGGCATAGTTATTGCGCGCCCTGGACAGCGACGGGTCAACCTGTAAAGCCGCCTCAAACTGAGCCTCTGCCAGCGCATTTTCACCTGTGCTTTGGTACACCAGCGCAAACGCTTCGAAGACTTCAGCGCTATTGGGGTCAATTTGCTGAGCGAGCTCCAAGTTTCGTTTCGCGTTTTCCCAATCACCCACACCAATGTACTGCCTCGCAAGGGAGACGCGCTTCTCAACTGTCGCATCGGGATCCGCTGACATCTGAGTGCCGCCGCTGTACTCCGTCACACAACCCGACAACGCCGCCGCCACACTCCCGAGACACAGGCACAGCAGGATCAACGAGACCGGTTTCACCACTAAGGACTGCACGATCACTGAGTGGCTCATCCTGTTACCCCGCGCTCCAACTTGGTGAGCCTCATTGCAACAGGCTGTGGTCACCGCGTCCAGCACGATGACGCGCAGATCGCCGCGTGCGATCCACCACCTCTCCAACCAACTGACCGCAGGCGGCGTCGATGTCGTCACCCCGAGTTGTTCGCACCGTGACGACGAATCCCGCATCAACTAGCACTTGCCAGAATCGCGTCACCGCATTACCACTAGGCCGCTGATAGCCCGAGTTAGGAAAGTCATTGAAAGGGATTAAATTGATCTTACAGGGATAATCCCTGAGCAGTTCAGCCAGCTCACGAGCCTGCTCCACACTGTCGTTCACGCCGGCCAACAGCGTGTACTCAATGGTAACCACCCGCTTTTTATCGGTTTGCGCATCGAGATACGCCTTAGCTGACGCCAATAAGCGTGCAATCGGATATTTGCGGTTAATGGGAACAATCTCATTGCGCAGCGCGTCGTTTGGGGCATGGAGGGATACCGCGAGGCTCACATCGGCCCATTCAGCCAATCGATCCAAGTTGGGGACCACGCCTGATGTCGATAACGTGACCTTCCGCTTCGATAAGCCGTAAGCTAAGTCGTCGCACATGAGATTCATCGCGGCGACCACGTTGTCAAAATTAAGCAAGGGTTCGCCCATGCCCATCATGACCACATTTGTCACGACACGCCCTTTTCCGGATTGCCACGCCTGATAAGAATTGATCGCCAACCAAACCTGACCAATAATTTCTGCTGCGCTTAGATCGCGCTGGAAGCCCTGTTTGCCGGTAGAACAGAATGTGCAGTCGAGACTGCAGCCCACCTGAGACGACACACACAAGGTCGCACGATCGCCCTCGGGAATGAGTACAGCTTCGACCAAGCTGCCGCCCTCGACGGCAATCGCCCATTTTCGGGTACCGTCCTGGGAGTCTTGTTGCTCAGCAATACGAGGCGGGGTGATCTCTGCAATCTCGGCAAGACGCGCTCGCAGCGCCACACCGAGGTCAGTCATTTTAGAAAAATCGAGCACACCCCGATGGTGAATCCATTTCATCACCTGCTGTGCGCGAAAGCGCTTCTCGCCCAGATCGAGGAAAAAAGCTTCAAGCTGGACCCGGGTCAGCCCCAATAGGTTGACCCGTTCCTCACTGGGAGTGGTGGCAATCAGCTGATCCAACGCTGTCATGGCGTCGCACCCCGCTGAGATTCAGCGTGGGCAGATCTCGCTAGAGGCAAAGAAATAGCTGATCTCCCGCTCCGCCGAGGCTGCAGAATCGGAGCCGTGAACGGCATTGGCATCAATGGATTGTGCAAAATCGGCCCTGATGGTACCAGCCGCTGCTTCTTGAGGATTGGTTGCGCCCATCAGCTCGCGATTGCGGCCAATAGCACCCTCGCCCTCAAGCACTTGCACCACGACAGGACCTGACGTCATAAAAGCGACCAAATCCGGATAAAACGGACGTTCTTTGTGCTCGGCATAAAAGCCACCCGCCACTGCATCAGATAACTGCAGCAGCTTAGCCCCGACAACCTGCAGGCCTGCCTCCTCAAAACGGCTGATGATTTGCCCGATGACATTTTTCCCCACCGCATCAGGTTTGATTATCGATAAGGTGCGTTCCAGCGCCATGTGTCTCTCCACTCTTCGCTATGTTGTTTAGGGGGTGTGACCCCGCGGGCGCGGAGTATAAAGCGTTTACAAGGCAGTGTCATGGCAACAATGCCCGTGTCTCAATGCCGCTCCGACGCGTGATTAATCGTGTATCTCGGTATCTCTACAACCAGATTCACGGTTCCCACAGACGCCTGACAGGACAAACGAGATTCGGGCTCTAGACCCCACGCTTTATCCAAGAAATCCTCTTCCAACTCATCGGCTTCGGCCAGCGAGTCAAATCCCTCTCGAATAATCACATGGCAAGTCGTACACGCACAGGACATCTCACAAGCGTGCTCGATATCAATATCGTGGCGCAACAGCGCCTCACAGACGGTCTCTCCAGGCTTAGCCTCAACGACTGCCCCCTCGGGACAAATGTCGTGATGCGGTAAAACAACGATCTCAGCCATGATTGCCCCTTTTATTCCGCACTTTCGGCGTCCAGCTGACCCACTGAGATGCCCCGGAGCGCGGTTTGGATACTGCGATCCATTCTCCGCGCGGCAAACGTCTCGCTCGCGCGTCCTAATTTTTCTGTGTGCTCGCGAATGGCATCGACATCAGTCTGCTGCAATACCTGCTCTAATCGCGCCATCTCTTGCTGTAATGTCTGCGCTTCGTCGCTGTCCAGCAAATCACCATCTTGTGCCAAGGCAGCGCGCAGTCCCTCGAGCAATGCCTCCGCCTCGACTCCAGCTTCTGCCAGCTTTCTCGCCACCATGTCCTCGGCCGCAAACTCATAGCTGGCTTTCAGCATGTCGGTGATATCGAGTTCGTCTAGACCAAACGCTGGCTTTACCACGACTTCGCTGCGCGCACCGGATTGCTGTTCTACTGCCGACACCTCCAGGATACCGTCTGCGTCGACCCGAAAGGTCACCTCTATCCGCGCCGCACCTGCAACCATCGGTGGAATACCCTTGAGCTCGAAGCGCGCCAGTGAGCGACAATCCGCTACCCGTTCTCGCTCACCTTGAACAACGTGCACCACCAACCCGGTTTGACCGTCTCGTGCGGTCGTAAACTCCTGCGCTCGCGCAATAGGGATCGTACTGTTTCGATCGATAATACGTTCTGCTAATCCACCATAGGTCTCAAGTCCTAGAGATAGGGGAATGACATCCAGCAACAGTGCGTCGTTATCGCTCCGATTGCCAATCAGGATATCGGCCTGCCTGGCGGCGCCCATCGCCACGACCTGATCCGGATCGAGGGTGCTCAGTGGCGTCTGACCAAAGCAGGCTTCAACCGCTCGGGCGACAGCAGGCGCGCGGGTTGACCCGCCAACCAATACCACGCGATCAACCGAGTCAACACCTGCGTCCTGTAATGCCTGTCGACAGGACATAAGGGTACGCTCAATATAGGGCTCAATCAGCGCCTCGAGAGTTTGGCGTGTCAGTGAGGCGCTGAGCGCATCGCTGCCGAGGCCGCTGCCGTCAATCTCCACCTCAGCAGAGTCACTCAGCGCCTGCTTGGCATCCCGAGCAATGCCCAATAACGTGCGGCGCTGACGAGGTGTCGGGTCCGCGAGTTCCAACTCGGTGGTCAAATAGCGAGCAATTTCACGATCAAAATCATCTCCGCCCAATGCACTGTCACCGCCAGTGGCGAGCACTTCAAATAACCCGGCGCGCATTCTGAGGATAGAGATATCGAACGTACCCCCGCCAAGATCATAAACGGCAAGCAGAGAGGATTCCTCTGCCTGCTCGTCAAGACCATAGGCCACCGCCGCTGCAGTGGGTTCATTCAGTAAGCGCAATACCTTAATCCCGGCCAACTCAGCAGCCTGCCGGGTGGCTTGTCGCTGCGCGTCGTCAAAATAGGCTGGCACGGTGATCACCGCACCTGCAATCGGGCTATCAAGGTGTGCCTCAGCGCGGATTTTAAGCGCGCCAAGAATGACGGCGGACACCTCTACGGGAGTTTTTTTACCCTGATCCGTTGCAAACGCCAGCGCACCATCAGTCGTCAGACTGGCATAGGGGTCATCGACAACCTCCTCGCGTGCGCGGCCCAACATCCGCTTCGCGGAGGCGATGGTATTCTCAGGTTGCTCATTGGCTAACGCCATCGCAGCATCGCCCACTTGAGTCGACTCAGCGCCGTAATGCACAACTGACGGTAGCGACGGCTGACCTAAATCATCTTCAAAAACGTGCACCAGCTCGCCGTCGAACTGCGCGATCAAGCTGTTTGTCGTCCCCAGGTCGATACCCACTGCGATGCTGCGCGTCACGCTCAGGTCCGGCGATTCGCCTGGCTCCGATATCTGAAGAAGCACCATTTAGCGACCCCGCGAGCCCGTGGCGTCAACTAACTTTTCGAGGTAGCACATCTCCTGCCAGCAGCGGGCAGCCCCCTGCCATTCTGTCTGCTGCGCTGCCGCTGCAAAGCGATCACGGCTCGCACCATAGTGCTCGTTTATTTCACTCACCAGAGCTTGATGTTCCGCCTGATCCAGCTCAGCCATCGTTTCCAAACGCTCACGCAACAGTATTTGTGTCATCAGAAATTCCGCCCCAACGCTCTCACGTTCGGCCGCCTTAAGATCGATACCATTGTGTTGCAGTAGATATTGAGCTCGGCTGACCTCGCCCTGAAGGGTGCGATACCCCGCATTGATATCTGCGCAAAACTGCGCCGCCACGCGTTGTTCCACTTGCGGCTTTCCGGCGTAGCGATCGGGGTGAAACTGTGACAATAAGGAGTGATACACCTGCTCCAATGCAATCTCGTCAATCGTGAAACTGGGCTCAATATTGAAGAGCGAAAAGTAGTCGCGCGCCATTGCGCCCGCCGTCGCGTTCACGGTCAGACCGTGAAACTCTCGCCGCAACCACACTCCCCTGCTACGTTGGGATTACGAAATTCGAGTCCCTCGTTAAGGCCTTCCTTCGCAAAATCCACCACCGTTCCGTCTAGATAGACGAGACTTTTGGGATCCACAAACACTTTGACCCCATCGGTCTCGAATGCCGTGTCCTCTGGCTCTGCCTGATCGACAAATTCCAAAACATACGCCAGCCCAGAACACCCCGACGTCTTCACCGCAATGCGGATGCCTTCACCCCTACCGCGGCTAGATAGCTGTCGGCTTACGTGTTGCGCCGCTTCGTTAGTGAGGCTAATGGCCATTTAGCTATCCTGCTTCTCGCGATAGTTCTGCACAGCGGCTTTAATCGCGTCCTCAGCCAATACAGAGCAGTGAATCTTCACCGGAGGCAAAGAGAGCTCTTGCGCAATCTCTGTATTTTTAATCGAGGCCGCCTCATCTAAGTTTTTTCCTTTAACCCACTCGGTCAACAGCGAGCTAGAGGCGATAGCTGATCCGCATCCATAGGTCTTAAATTTAGCATCCTCGATAATGCCATCGTCACTGACCTGAATCTGCAACCGCATGACGTCTCCGCAAGCTGGAGCGCCCACCATTCCAGTGCCGATGCTATCGTCGGCTTCATCAAACTTGCCAACGTTACGGGGGTTCTCGTAGTGATCAATCACTTTCTCACTGTATGCCATGGTTATCTCCCTAAGGCCTGTAAGGCTGCTTTAATGCGCAGCCCATTCGATTGTACTGAGGTCAACGCCATCCTGAAACATATCCCAGAGGGGCGAGAGCTCTCGTAATTTTTCCACCGCATGGCGCACACATTGCACGGCATGGTCAACTTCGGCTTCCGTGGTAAACCGGCCAAAACTAAAGCGCAAAGAGCTATGCGCCATCTCATCATTAAGCCCTAGTGCACGCAGGACGTAAGAAGGCTCCAAACTGGCCGAAGTACAGGCCGAGCCACTTGAAATAGCCAAATCTCGCAATGACATAATCAGCGATTCACCCTCGACGAACGCAAAGC
>JABJAS010000262.1 GCA_018666055.1 Halieaceae bacterium
CCCTAGATGCGGGGGGATGGATGACAGGCCAGTTAACGGATCTACAGGGGCGCATCAACCTCAACATGCTCGTGAGTGACCCTGCAGTGCAAAACCCAGCTTCCGGGGATGAAGATGTCAGTAATGGCGACTCAGGAAGTGACGCTGCCGGAGGCGAGGATGATGAGGGTGAGCGTATTGGCTCCGGAGAGAGCCTTAATCAGTCGAGGCAACAAAACGAGTTAATCCGGCAGACTGCAGGCGATGAAGCCAGTCGCTGGACGCCGACGCAAAAGCTGCTGATCCGCCTCTTGCAGGCGTTAGATCAGGGGGCATTGTCCCTCGAAGAGGCGATGGCATTGACCGAGGCGATCAGCGATTTCATTGATCCCGATGCAAATCGGCGTCGAGATGGCGCCGAGGCCGATGAGTACCGATATGCTGACTTTCCCTACTTGCCTGCTAATCGCGCATTAGCCAGCGTCAGCGAATTGCGGTCTGTACGAGGGATGACACCTGAGATCTATGAGGCGTTAGCCCCACTGGTGACAGTCTGGCCGGAGCATAATGCGCGCTTGAATATTCTGACTGCGCCATTGCCGGTGCTGAGAACGCTCAATGCCGATGACCAGTGGGGACCGCTGACAGTCATCGATGCGGAGCGATTGGCGGAGAGTCGACGAGAGGGTGGTATCGCTCAGGTCGCAGACTTACTCACTGGACCTATTCTGGAAGGCCGACCATCCACTGAACTGGAGCCGTTGCTAGATATCCGCAGTGACTGGTTTCTTCTGGATGCTTCAGTGGAGCTACTTGATCGACAGCGGCATCTTTTCACTGTGCTGCGTCGAGAGGCTGACACGACAGTCGCTGTTTTTAGATCTGAGGGCGAGCTATGATAGTGATTGTGTTTTCGAACCAATTGGTGCCAGCCGCGTCACTGCGCTCATGATGAGTCAACTCAACAACAACCTGAATGTTATGCGTTGGCAGCAGGGGGAGGGACTGTTGACTCGCTCTGGTCAAGCACCTGAGCGGTTTGACCCTGCTGCTGCCACGATACCTGACAACCTTTGTGTTGCGTTTCCTGCCGATGCAGTGCGTTCCTTGACGTTATCGATTGCTCCGGAAGAGGTAAAGCACCTTCAACGTGCGCTGCCATTTATGTTGGAGGAATCATTGCTGGAAGATGTCGCACAGTTGCACTTCGCTGCGCTCAGAGTCGAGGGTGATGTGTATGGTATTGCTGTTGTGGGTCGTGCGACGATTGCCGGCTGGTCTGAAGAGCTACCCGAATCACTCCAGAATGTGCCGTGGGTCTCTGAGGCACTGTGTCTGCCGTGGTCACCCGGACAATGCACTGTGGTTTTTGAAGAACGGCATGCTGTGGTGCGTTGGGGGCAGGCAGAGGGGGCGCGCATTGAACACGACTTGCTGCCTGATTTGATGGCCAGTATCGGGCTCGAAGAGCAAACGTTGGTAGTCTATACCGCTGATCAAGCGCTGGCCCAAGCGACCATTCCGACACCGTTACAGGGTGCGATTCAGTGGAGACAGGGCGGTTTTTCAGAGGCATTACTGCTTGCCGATGCTCAACCACCGGGGCCTGATTTGCGCCAGGGTGAGTTTGCGCCGCGTCTACCACTGGCTCGATGGTGGGCCGTCTGGCAGCGTGTCACACTCGCGCTCATTGTGGCCTGTATTTTAAAAACCGCATTGTCAGTCGCAGATTATCAGATGCTCAAAGCAGAAGACCTCGAACTCCGTCAGGCGATTCAAGCGAGTTATCGTCGAGTCAATCCCCGGGGTGCGGTAGTTGATGTGGAAAAACAGCTCAACAGGCAGTTGGGGGAATTTGGCGCCAACACGCAAAGAAGCGCCTTCACACCCATTATCGTAAGGTTGCTCACCGCTATTCAGCAAATCGACGATATTCAATTGACGTCACTGAATTACAGCGGCAAGGGTGATGTCAGATTGAGTTTATCGGCGCCAAATTTCGAAGCGGTTGAGCAAGTGCGAGAGCAATTAAAAGCACAATCATTCAGTGCCCAGTTAGAAAATTCTAATGCTCGCAGCGACGGCGTGGTGGCGCGCCTGCGGGTTCAGATACTGTGATACGGCAATGGTTCACATCACTGGGTGCGAGAGATCAGCTGGCGCTTATGATATTGGCCGTCGTGTTGGGTTCGTGGGTGTTTGCACAAGTGATTTTCGTCGAGCTTGATGGACGGCGGGAGCGCTTAAAGGCAGGCAATGAAGCGCTGGTCGCAACGTTATCGCGGATTGATCTAAAGGTTGAGCAACTGGCGGCGTTGCGAGCCGCTGGGGGTGGTGTGCAGATCAACCTAACCCGGACACTCAGTCAGTTGAGTGAGGCCTTAGGCCTGCCTGTGAAACGTCTTCAACCCAATAGTCGAGGAGAGGTTCAGATACGGTTTGAGGGGGTGGCCTTCGACGGGTTGCTGCAATTTCTCGAGCGAGTCGAGGGCTCATCTGGATTGATTGTGGTTGATGGTTCTATCAGTAGCGCTGGCAATAACGGCGGAGTCAATGCGACGCTGAGAGTGTCGGGCGCCTGAGTGATGGAATGGATAATACGACACTGGCGCATCTTAGCTGTTTTTGTTTTTGTGACATTACTGTTATCGCAAGTCCCAGCGCGTGCCATATCGCGTGTCTTGCCTGATGATGTGACGTTGACCGGTATATCGGGAACGATCTGGTCTGGGCATGCGGCACGGGCCTGGGTTGAGATCGATCAGCAGCCACTGATGCTCGGTCGAGTGCAATGGCAACTCCAACCTTGGCGAATACTGTGGGGTGCACCGCTATCGTTATCGAGCGTCTGGGGTCAGCAGGCGCTGCGCGCACAATTGTCCTATCGGCCTGATGGATCGATAGTGCTTCAAGACGCTGCGTTCACCGTCAATACGCAATTATTCAAGGGGTTCTTTCCCCTTTATCTAGGTGGTGCGCTGTCCGGGGAGTTTGCGCAGATTGCGATCAATGAAGGTCATGTTACGAACGCTGAGGGCGTCGTACGTTTACGACGAGGCGTATGGACGGCACGCTCAGGTAATATCCCACTTGGCGATTATCAAATCGACTTTTCCAGCGCTGATAGCGCGGCTGTGGGGACGGTAGGGGCGCTTAAAACGATTACCGGATCGTTGGAGCTGTCGGGGAATTTATCCTCAACATTGACGGATTATCAGATCGCAGTTGAGGCGACCGGGCCGGTGGCTCGCGATGAATCGTTTCGTCAGGCGATGTCGATCATAGCGATCCCCAATCAAGACGGATTCAGTGTGTCATTGACGGGGCAGTACTGAGGTTAAAGCTATGCGTTGCTAGTGGGATCACGTAGTCTCCCCTTCATCGTGTCCCTGTCGGCGACGTCGCTTAGGGGGCCGTCATAGCGCGCATTCTATTGACATGCCGTAACGCACCGTTGAGTGCATCAGCGTATTCAGGAGTCCATTAGATGGTAGCAGTAGGCAATACGATGTGGTCCAGCCGCTTTGCGTTTGTGATGGCCTCAGTGGGTTTTGCCGTCGGCCTCGGTAATATCTGGCGATTCCCTTACGTGACAGGTGAAAACGGTGGTAGCGCCTTTGTGGTGATTTACCTTTTGTGCGCGCTGGCGATTGGGATTCCATGTTTGATGGCAGAATTGCTGGTCGGTC
>JABJAS010000263.1 GCA_018666055.1 Halieaceae bacterium
GAGGCCATACTGCGGCAGATCGAGCTTCATCAGCGTGAGGTCGGTGGCGACGGCATGCCCTATGGGTTAAATCTGATGTTACGAGCCTTGGGCGCGGCCACTCATTATGGCGATGCCGTGTCTGCGTTAGATTTAGAGCCCGTCATTGCCACGCTCAGAGAGCGTCTTGCGTCTCCCGACTATATCCCCTCGCTGTTGCGTCGCTTACTACTCGATAACCCCCATAGGGTGCGCTTGGTGGTGGAACCCGACGCAACCTTGTCGGCACAGCGAGACGCCGCTGAGACCGCGCGACTCGACGCCATGAAAGCCAGCCTCGATGAGGCGCAAACAGCAGACGTGCTCGACTTAGCAGCGCGCCTACGGGAACGGCAAGCACAGAAAGACGATCCCAACGTGCTACCACGAGTCGCACTGACCGACATACCGGACGAAATCCCCTCCCCCATTCCCGACATCATACAAACCGGGGCACCCCATTATCGCTACACCGCCGGCACTAACGGTCTGGTCTATCAGCAATGGGTCAGTCAGCTACCCGCGCTCACCGATGCGGAGCAACAGCATTTGCCGCTGGTGACCGGGCTCATGGCCGAAGTGGGGACGGAAGGGTTAACGTATTTACAAGCTCAGGATCGTCACTCCGCGACCGTCGGTTCACTCAGCGCGTCGATCAGTAGCCGAGCGCATCGGGAGGACGAGCAATCCTGTGATCGTTATCTCGTTTTATCCTCAAAGGCCCTCGCCGACCGGATTGGCGGACAACTGGCATTAATGTCAGATACGTTGCAAGGGGCACGCTTTGATGAGCACACACGCATTCGTGATCTGATCAGCCAAATTCGGGCGCGCCGGGATCAAGGTATTACGGGAAGCGGTCATGCGCTCGCCATGAGTGCCGCCTGCGCAGGCATGAGTCCGCTAGCGCGTCTGTCACATGAACAGGGTGGTCTCGAGGGGATTCGTCGAATCCGTGCACTGGACGACAGTCTGCACTCTGATAGTGAACTGGCCTCGTTCGCCAGCTCACTGGGCGCTATCCAACAGAAATTAGCCTCAGCAGGTGGGCGTCAACTCTGCACCATTGCCGACGAACCCAATATTGCTGAAGCGAGTCTCGCTGCCGAATCTTCATTGGCCTCGCTCAGCAGCTCAGAGACGAGCGTCTGGAGCAGTGCGCCTATTCGAGAGCAGCGTCAGGAGGTATGGGTCACCAATACACAGGTTAATTTCTGTGCCCGCGCCTATCCCACAGTGCCCTCCGGACACCCCGACGCCCCTGTCTTATCGGTGCTGGGTGCTTTTCTTCGCAACGGGTTTTTACATCGCAGCATTCGAGAGCAGGGAGGCGCCTATGGCGGCGGTGCCAGCCATGATGCCAACATTGCCGCGTTCCGTTTCTTTTCTTATCGCGACCCCAGGCTGGCTGACACCCTGGCCGATTTTGATGCCTCTATAGCGTGGTTAATGGACACTAAGCACGAAGCACTCGCGCTTGAAGAGGCGATTCTGAGCGTTGTAGCCAGCTTGGATAAACCGGGTTCCCCCGCGGGTGAAGCAAAACAACATTTTCATGAATGTTTGTTTGGGCGAACGGCAGAGCATCGCAAACTGTTCAGAGCCGGCATCGTTAACACTCAAATTGAAGACATGAGGAGAGTGGCTGATACCTATCTCCGGGGCGATCTAGCGAGCACCGCAGTAGTCACCCATGTCAGCGGCGCCGCAGAATTGGTCGAGCGTGGTGTCGAGCTCACCCGACAGGATCTGCTGTAATCGATAACACATAGCCACCCCCTGTCGTGGACCACGCCGAGAAAAACTGTGCTTTCGGCCAAACCACTGCACCTTGGGACGGGTCTGCCAAGGCCACCTGACTACCGACCATACCGGTCAGCACGCTGTAATGCGGGCCAGTGGGCAGATCGAGATACACCAGCACCGGCAGACTGATTTGCGCTAAGCCCCTTGCAGTCAATCGGCTTAGGGTGGCGCGCACACCCAGCTCAGCTGTCATCGCAACAAGCTGACCGAGGCTATATCCATGGGTGCGTATGCGACGCCACTCCTCTCGGCTGAGGACAGGCAGGGCCTCTGCCAATTCGCTCAACGTGGCACTGCGCCGCAGCCTTAACTGCAAGAGAGTCGCCAGCGCAGCAGGACCGCAATCAAAAACATCACCCTGAAACACCACTGAGGCGGGGTAGGTTCTGATGGGTTGCGCTTGGACGGTCGGCGCGCCCGCGCTGAACAACTCGGCGATGACCAGCACAACGCCTAAGCGGTGGAAGACTCTTTTTTGCAGCGGAATCTGCGAGCGCTCCGATATCGAGCGCCCGCCTATCCGGTGCTGAGTCTGTAACCGGCCCAGTACCATTTTGCGCACTCGCTGTTCACGCACGATCACTCCCCGCAGTTTAGATGTCGGCAGCTTCACTAACCGCGGCATCAAATCCCCCAATCGTGATCACACCCAGCGCAATACGAGCACCGGCCCGTCATCGGTTATCGGCGGCGTGAGCAGCAGCACGGTGATGCAGCCAAACTACAATCCCCAGTGTGACACCACAGAACACGATAATGGCCACGCCAAGCGAGACCGCATCAGCAAACAGCCAGGTAACCAATACCCATAATACCGCCCACACCAAGAGCATCGGTAGAATCCGCACTCTAAAATAGCGGTCGCGGACCTGTGTGCGGGTATCTCGCCGAAGCTTTCGCTGTAATTGCTTAGTGGCGTTGTCTAATGAATCGAAGCTCACCTCCAATACCTCAAGGTAACTTGAATGCCGGACCATAGTTGGCGTAGTGCGGTACATAAACCCCCCAATAAAAACTGGCTAAGGCAATATCAATTGCTGCAACACCGATGACGAAAGGCAGAACGCGACCGCGCACTTGGGTCGCTTCTAACAATGACACTGTTCGGGACTGCTCGTCGCGCAAAGGTGACTGAGCAATCTGCAGCTGCGATGTTTCAAAGGCCAACGGGGCTACTGCCATCGGTGTATTCGCCTGACTCACCGGTGCGGCGAGCACAGCGCAACATCCCGAGAGAAAAATCCATTTTTTCATCAAACTTACTCCTTTATTAACTGATGCCATCC
>JABJAS010000264.1 GCA_018666055.1 Halieaceae bacterium
ACCAACACCAACTCGCCGACCGCATCGCCTTTGATCATGACCGCATTGAGCACGCCATCAACATTAGCCAACTGTTTTTCCTCGGGAATCAGTGTGGGGTGCACTCGCATCTCGATACGATCCCCCTGTCGCCGTGCAATCCCCAGATGCTTCACGCGATAACCCATCGAAGCGGCAAATTCCAGATCTTCCGGCGTGATCGATTGAATGCCCTGCTTAACGGGTGCTTCAGCATCAAGCGGCAACCCAAACGCCAGCGAAGCCAAAATGACTAACTTGTGCGCCGCATCGGTTCCATCTACGTCAAAAGTGGGATCCGCTTCGGCATATCCCAAAGCTTGCGCCTCTGCTAACACATCCTCATAGGAGCGCCCTTTGGTCGTCATTTCGGTCAAAATGAAATTACCGGTGCCGTTAATGATGCCCGCGACCTCTGACACGTCGTTAGCCGCCATGGCCTCACGGAGGGTTTTAATGACCGGAATCCCCCCCGCGACCGCCGCCTCAAAACGAAGCTGGACCCCCGCTTGCTCGGCGAGGAGGATTAATTCATTACCGTGTTCGGCAATCAGGGCCTTATTGGCCGTGACCACGTGCTTGCCTTGCTCGATGGCCAGTTTGATCAGATCGCGGGCGACCGTCGTGCCCCCGATTAATTCGACCAGCACATCGACATCGGGGTCGCGCGCCACATCCATCACATCGCGACTGATGCGCGCAGCGGCATAATCTTGGTGTGGCACATCACGGCGTGCACCGACATGCGTTATCGACACAGTCTGTCTGCAACGTGCGGCGAGCATCGCGCTCTGATCACGCAATATCTTTACGGTAGCGAGGCCCACGGTACCCACGCCACAGAGACCCACTCTCAGTCCCCCAATGCTCATGCCGATAACCCTTCTGCTGTCTGGGGCGGGCCCATGCGCAACACGCGTTTGATACCCCGAACGGCTTGACGTGTGCGGTGCTCGTTTTCGATCAACCCAAAACGCACAAATCCCTCACCATATTCGCCGAATCCAATGCCGGGCGATACCGCCACATTCCCATGCTGGAGCAGCAGTTTACTGAACTCGACAGACCCCATGTGCCGGAATGCCTCAGGAATCGCCGCCCACACAAACATTGTGGCTTTCGGCGGAACCACTGGCCAGCCTGCTTCATTCAGCCCCTGACACAACACATCTCTGCGGCGTTGGTAGGTCGCACAGATCTCGCTGACACAGTGCTGGTCGCCCTCAAGGGCGGCAATGGCCGCTACCTGAATCGGCGTGAAAATACCGTAGTCTAGATACGATTTTATGCGAGTGAGCGCGGCAATTAATTCTGCGTTACCGCAGCAAAACCCCACACGCCAACCCGGCATGTTGTAGCTCTTAGACAGCGTAAAAAATTCGACCGCAATGTCTCGTGCGCCGGGCACTTGCAGAATGCTAGGGGCCTTGTAGCCATCGAAAACCAAATCTGCGTAGGCAAGATCATGCACCACCCAAATGTTGTTCTGTCGAGCAATCTCTACAATCCGCTCGAAAAACGGCAACTCAACACAATGACCCGTTGGGTTAGAGGGGAAATTCAGCACCAACATTTTTGGTTTGGGGTACGTGTTGCGGATTGCCTGCTCGAGCTCATCGATAAACCCGGCTTCACTTTCCATCGGGACATGCCGCAGATCCGCACCCGAAATGACAAACCCATAGGGATGTATGGGGTAACTGGGGTTAGGCACCAGAATGGCATCGCCGACCCCGGTAGTTGCCAAAGCCAAATGCGCCAAGCCCTCTTTGGAGCCCAGTGTCACGATCGCTTCAGTCTCAGGGTCAATGTCGACCGAGTAACGATTGGCATACCAATCAGACATGGCCTTTCGCAATCTCGGTATGCCCTTAGATTGTGAATAGCGATGCGTGTCACCCCTAGACACCGTCTCACGGAGTTTTTCAACAATATGCTCGGGCGTCGGTTGATCCGGATTGCCCATGCCGAAGTCAATAATATCCTCGCCACGCGCGCGCGCTGCCTGCTTTAGCTCGCCGATAATGTTGAAGACGTAGGGCGGTAAGCGCTCGATGCGTTGAAAGTGAGTATCCACGGAGGTAAGTCGCCTCGTCAGTTAGGGCTCAATCGAGGCCAAGCAGCGCCACCAGCGCAGCTGCAGGACGATAACCCGGTATCAGTTCACCCGAACTCGTCACAATAGCGGGCGTTCCAGAGACACCCATTTCTTTGCCTAATTCATACTGCGCCGCGATTGGATTGCCCTCACACTGATTGATCGGCAGCTCGACACCCGCCTTGAGCTCCGTCAAAGCGGTTTGTTGATCATCCGCACACCATGCGGTGGCCAACTTCTCAGCACCCTCGGAGTCGATTCCGCTGCGAGGAAAAGCGAGGTACCGAACTTCAACCCCTTGGGCATTGAGCTGGTCCACCTCACGATGCAGCTTTTGACAATAGAAACAGGTGACGTCAGTGAATACGGTGATGTGGGCGCGCGAGGGGCCCTCGGGGGCAAATACCACCATGTCATCAACCGACACTGCCGCCAATTGCTGTTGTCGCGTTTCGGCTCGACGCGTTTCGGTCAGATTCACTGCACCGGTTGCATTGGCCTGATGGAGATCGCCATTGAGGAAAAAGTAGGCGCCGTCATCAGTCGCGTAAATCAACGGTCCATTTTCTATTTGGACTTCCGAAATGCCTGGCGCCGGGCTCGGGCGAACGTATTCGATATCGATGGGTTGGCCTGCGAAGTCGCTCAGGGTCGTCGTCATTTGCTCACGCAGATCCTCAGCTGAGACCGTTACTGATGACATCAGCAAGACGCTCGCAGACAGCAGAGACGCTACTGCGCTAAGGGTGCCAATCACGCCGCGCTGTGCAGTGACTTTCGTGTTCGGATTCATCTTCCTGATGCCTCTCACAATATAAGCTGGTGAAATCTGCCAAGGTGGGCAGGGCTGCCTCTAGCGTCATACTCGGGCCTATTCGATGAGCACGCTGGCCTGAATACTAGTGTAAGGGATCGACACCAGGGACGCGACTGCTGACCCGACTTCGCGGCAACGCGCACTGCGTCACCACGGAGAGTGTTCCGGTCTCGCTTGCGACGAGAACCGTTAGGAAGAGAGCTTTTCTTTGATTCGCGCCGCTTTTCCGGAGAGTTCTCGCAGATAGTAAAGCTTCGCCTGACGCACGTCACCGCGACGCTTCACTGCAATGCTGTCGACCAGCGGGCTGAACGTTTGGAAAGTCCGCTCTACGCCGACGCCATGGGATATCTTGCGCACCGTAAACGCCGAATTCAACCCTCTATTACGCTTCGCGATACAGACGCCTTCAAACGCCTGAAGACGCTCACGATTGCCCTCTTTGACACGAACCTGCACCACAACAGTGTCGCCGGGTGCAAAATCAGGCAACTCGCGCCCCATCTGCTCCGCGTCAAGCTCAGCAATAATTTTGTTGGTACTCATGATCTTCCTTCTCCCGTCGTCGCCCACTCTAGGCAGCCGATACTCTG
>JABJAS010000265.1 GCA_018666055.1 Halieaceae bacterium
CCCCCCCCGGCCACGCTGACTGCTGTATTGGATTTGGATCGGAACATAAGGGCCTCTTAACTACTCGCAGGTAGTGTGACGGGTTCGCCGCCGATGAGCCGGCGACGGTTTTACGATACTCGGCAGTCCAGCAGTAACTTACCAAAATGATGTCCCGACCGCATGTGCTCATGTGCGGCGAGCACGTCAGCCAGCGGAAAAGTACTGTCGATTACCGGCAAGATGTTGCCCGCCAGCACCTCGGGCCAGATGTGTTCGCGAATTGCCTGAAAGCACTCTGCTCGCGCTGCTGTGTCGAGTCGGCGAAGGGTGCTCCCTGTCAGCGTGAGTCGTTTCATGAATAGCGTGGCAAGGTTGATCTCGCTTTGCATGCCTCTCATGACCCCAATACAGACAATGCGTCCATCAGGTGCGGCAAGCTCTAAATTGGCCTGCATGAGATCTCCGCCGGCAATATCTAAGATGACGTTGATTTGCTCAGCGTAGCCCGCCTCCTTGAATTGCTCGAGGAGATTAGCTTCGTTGTGATTTGCCACAAATTCTGCTCCCAACTTGGCTACGGCGGCGCACCGCTCCGGCGACCCGGCGGTGGAGAGGGCGTTAGCGCCCATTGCTCGAACCATTTGAATACCAAGCGACCCAATACCACTGCTACCGCCATGAATGAGTGCTGTTTCATTGCGGGCCAACATGCCTCGCTCGAAAACGTTGTACCAGACCGTTAACAACGCCTCTGGCAGGGCGGCGCCTTGTTCGCTTGAGAGTGCATCGGGCAGCAGTAAGCAGTGGTCTTCGCGCACGATAGCAGCGGAGGCGTAACCTCCTCCATGTGCTAATGCGCAGACGCGATCACCAATGCTGCAAGTGGTGACTTCTTCTCCAATGGCAACGACCTCGCCTGCGACCTCGAGTCCGGGTATGGGAGAGGCGTCGGCTGGGGGCGGGTAGAGTCCAAGGCGCTGCAGCAGATCTGCCCGATTCACGCCGGAATGATGCACGTTAATGAGGACTTCGTGTTTATCCGGTGTGGTGACGGTATCCGTCATCATGGCCGCAGTGTCAGGCGTTGTGAATTCTATAAAGTGTCGTTGCATCGCTAGGACCTTGTTTTATTGTAGTCCGAGAGGACTGTTACCGATTACTAGAGGCGGATAGACTAACCTGTTAAGCGACGGACTGGGAGGTACTGCTATGTTGCGATCGATGCCGGTAAGACGGTTCAAGCGCGGGTTCATACTGGCACTCATCAAGCTGCTGGTGGGTAATAAAGCCAGTGGCCTTCACTTATCCTATGTGGGGGCGGGTGCGGCAAAACAGTTGTGCCAACGCGTTGCTGATATTGGGCACACCAATGTGTTGGTGGTCACAGATAAAGCCCTCAAAGAGCTGGGCTTGGCTGAGCAAGCGCTGCTGGGTTTGAGTGAAGCAGGGGTGAGCCTGCACTGGTATGCCGGTGTTGAGCCGGACCCAACTTTTACCCACGTCACGGAGGGAGCCCAAATACTGCGTGCAGCGGGCTGCACGGCGATTATTGCAGTGGGAGGAGGCTCCTCGATGGATGCTGCGAAAATTATTGCCTGCACTCGCTCTAGTGACGCGTCACCGGATCAATGGGTTGGCCTCAACAAGGTCCCTGACGATATTTTACCGGTTTACGCCATACCCACGACGTCTGGCACAGGCAGCGAAGCGACGATGGGTGCGGTAATCAAAGATCCTGTCGAGCGCGTTAAGATGATTATTGCTGCCGATGGCCTCTTGCCACAGGCCGTTGCATTGGATCCTGAGCTATTGCTGGGGATGCCTCCCGCGGTGACGGCGGCGACGGGGATCGATGCGTTGACCCACGGTATTGAGGCTTATATCTGTGTTTGGGATCGAGGGACTCGAAAAGAGAATGCGCGTCTTGCTGTGCAGGGCGTTTTTCAGTGGCTGCCGAAGGCAATGGCAGAGCCAGATAACCGAGAGGCTCGCCTCGGCATGGCGCTCGCCGCCTATCATGCCGGCGTGGCGATTAATCAGGTCAGCGTCGGCAATGTTCATGCGATTGCACATCAACTGGGTGCTCGTTATGGGATCCCCCATGGGCAGGCTAACGCACTGGCATTACCGCCTGTTCTCAAAGCTTGCGTGGCAGAGGCAGAAAGCGC
>JABJAS010000266.1 GCA_018666055.1 Halieaceae bacterium
ATCGTTGTTAACAATAATATCGTGCTCATTGATACCTTTAATTACGTGCGCCAGCGACACCCTGAGTTGCCACTGAACAGCATCATCGTCCGGGCTACCGCCCAACGTCTGCGTCCTGTGATGCTCACAACAGCAACGACGGTTTTTGGGCTGTTGCCTTTGGCGCTCAGCATGTCGGTGGATCTTATTAATCGTAATATCAAGGCTGGCGGTCAGATGGCAGTGTTCTGGGAACCTTTATCGCAGGCCATTGTATTCGGCTTATCCTTTGCAGCGCTTTTGACCCTCGTCGCCACGCCAGCTCTACTGGCTTTGCCATCGCATATTCGTGCTCGATGGCAGAGGGCAAATGGTCTAAACCAGACTCAAGTTGACTTGGGTTAACCCACGTATTCAGCTGGCATCTGTAGGGTCGCGATGTCCGAGCGGCGGATTATCAATACCTTGTACTCAGGTCTGAGTGGGCAACTGTCTCGCAGGCTTTAGTTCAGATTGATTGTTGATCTGTGGCCCAGAGTCGCGTCGCACTCAAACAAACCTAAGCAACGGGCTAAATGCTGGCTTACGAAGCGCAAGTAAAGCCGCACCAGATTTATGCATCCCGCAAGATATTGAATTGAGTGAGAGGCTGGTGGAGCCAGACGGGATCGAACCGACGACCTCAACACTGCCAGTGTTGCGCTCTCCCAACTGAGCTATGGCCCCACAATTGATCTCAGCACAGGCCGAGAGGCGCCACAGTACGGATACTGCCAAATGCTGTCAAGCCAGCCGGTCGTCTGGGCTGCCCAACTAAAAAAATGGATCCGCGCACTTCGCTGAGGGTTTACAATGACGTCCTGTCTGATTAGAGGATCGCGAGATGCCTACCCTCACCACACTCACTCAAACGTTCGCCAGAGCCGTATTAATTATTCCGGGCAGCCTTTTTTTAGTTTACGGCGCGATGTGTTGGTACAACCCTGAGATGCCGGCTGAATACTCGGGCCTGTGGGTCGCACACCAAGATGGCATGGCGGAACTCGCAGCCATGTACGGTGGGTTGCAACTCTGCTTAGGCTCGATCATCTTTTTATCCGGTATTCTCAAAGGCTACCTCCGGCCTGGGCTCTGGCTCACCATGATGTGTTTAGGAGGCCTCGCTGCAGGGCGCGCCAGCGTGGCGTTTGGCGATTTTGATCTGACCATTCAGGCGGTCAAGGGGGCTACCGACGTGGCCATGAGTTCGGATTTCACCGCTTATACCTGGTACGCAGTCATCTTTGAGTCCGTCTTTGCCGTGCTCGCAGGCCTTTGCCTTCTAGATAAAAGCAATGCCAATTAAAGCCCTAGCGCGGCGTACTCTTTCTCCAATCGTTTTAGCGCCTTTTTAGAGACGCCGCCGCAAGCGTCGATCGCGTGACGCAATCGGGCTCGGGTCATGTCAGGGCCCAATATGGCCATCGAATCGGGAATTGAATACGCCACCGACTGCCCCGACAACGCGACAAACAGCGGCGCGAACAACGCTTTTGGCTTAATGCCCATGGCCTCTGCCAATGCTTTGAGTGCAGCAAAAAGGGCATCGCGGCGCCAGTCTTGCTGCGCCTCAAGCCGCCACAACACACATTGCATTTGTGCTAACGCGGTATCTCGCTCATCACCGGCTTCACCAAACGTATCGGGTGCCACGAACACCTCGCCCGATAGCAGATAAGCCGCCTGTGGGATGAGATCGGACAACACATCAATCCGCCCCTGCGCTTGAGGCAGTATTTTTTCAAGCATTTCGCGATTCAAGGCCCAATCTTGCAGCCGTTGGATCAGGTCATCTGTACTCAAGGATTCACGAATCCACAGTCCGTTCAGCCACTTGAGCTTCTCGACATCAAACACCGGGCCACCCAGTGATACACGGTTAATATCAAAGGCCTCCTGCATTTCTGACAACGTGAACTTCTCTTGCTCGTCCGGCATCGACCAACCCATACGACCCAGATAATTCACCACCGCCTCAGGCAAAAACCCCATACGCTGGTAGTACAGAATACTGGTCGGGTTTTTGCGCTTGCTGAGTTTCGATTTATCGGGGTTACGCAGCAACGGCAAATGACACAGCACGGGCATGGCCCACCCAAAATATCCATAGAGCAGCTGATGCTTCGGCGCCGAGTTGATCCATTCTTCACCCCGGATCACGTGCGTGATCTCCATTAGATGGTCATCCACTACATTGGCCAGATGATAGGTCGGCAGGCCATCTGATTTTAATAAGATCTGAGCGTCGACCATGCTCCAATCGAGCTCAATCGTCCCAC
>JABJAS010000003.1 GCA_018666055.1 Halieaceae bacterium
CCGCTGGCAAGTCAGCGATGTCACCTCGGCTTCCATCCCGCAAGATTTTGCACGTAATCGACGTATCCACGCCTGCTTTCGGCTGACCCACGCGTGAACGGGCAATAGTGATCGCGTTGCCGAAGGCAATAGGCTGATAAACGGGCAAAAGGTACCCGTTTTGCACCGCATTGTTGAGAATGCTGACTTGCCGACTACCACACCAAGACTTTGGGCTTCAGTGCTATACTCCGCGCCTTTTCAAGACGGCCGGGCTCCCTCGCGTGGGGAGTGCATCGTTGCTTGAGCCGGGGCACAGGAGACCAGACAGCATGGCGCAAACGCTTTACGACAAACTGTGGGACGCTCATCTCGTCGAGCAACGAGAAGATGGCACCGCCCTAATCTATATTGATCGCCACTTGCTACACGAGGTCACTTCACCGCAGGCTTTCGAGGGTTTGACGCTGGCGCAGCGCGACTTGTGGCGGCGGAGCGCGAACCTGGCGGTGCCCGACCACAATGTATCGACCCTCGCTTCTGAACGTGCAGACGGTCTTGCTGCGCTGCCCGACGCGATATCCAGACTGCAACTGCAGACCTTAGACGATAATTGTGCGGCCTTTAACGTGGTCGAAATTCCACTGGACGATATTCGGCAGGGCATCGTGCATGTGATGGGTCCGGAGCAAGGCGCCGTGTTACCGGGGATGACGGTCGTGTGTGGTGACTCCCATACTTCGACTCATGGAGCGGCAGGCGCGCTGGCCCATGGTATTGGCACGTCAGAGGTTGAGCACGTATTGGCAACGCAGTGTTTGATACAGCGCAAAATGAAAAACTTTCGAGTTGAGGTTACCGGCCAGTTAGCACCGGGTGTGACCGGCAAGGATATTGCTTTGGCGGTGATCGGTCGTATTGGCACCGCCGGAGGGACTGGCTATGCATTGGAATTTATGGGCTCTGCTATTCGGTCTTTGACCATGGAAGGTCGCATGACGCTGTGCAACATGGCGATCGAGGCAGGCGCGCGATGCGGTTTGGTGGCGGTAGATGACGTGACGCTGGATTATTTTCGAGGCAAACCACTGGCGCCTGAGGGCGAGCAATGGGAGACGGCCGAGCAGTGGTGGCGCACCTTACGTAGTGACGAAGACGCGGTGTTCGATAACACGATCGTACTAGACGGCAACGAGATTGCCCCGCACGTCACTTGGGGCACCTCGCCAGAAATGGTGGCATCCGTCCATGGAGAGGTACCGCGATTAGCCGACATGCCTGACGAAACTGCCAGGCAAGGCTTGGTTCGCGCTCTAGACTATATGGGGCTCACGGAAGGGATGCCTATTCAAGACATTAGGCCCGATGCGGTGTTCATTGGTTCATGCACGAACTCGCGCATTGAAGACCTGCGTGACGCGGCGGCGGTATTAAATGGTAGGCGGATCGCGCCAAGCGTTCGCAAGGCTTTGGTGGTGCCGGGCTCGGGCTTAGTCAAGGCACAAGCCGAATCCGAGGGCCTGGACAAAATTTTTCTGGACGCAGGTATGGAATGGCGAGAGCCCGGCTGCTCGATGTGCTTAGCGATGAATGCGGATCGATTATTGCCGGGTGAGCGATGCGCGAGCACTTCTAATCGCAACTTTGAGGGTCGCCAAGGGAGTGGTGGTCGCACGCATCTTGTGAGTCCTGCGATGGCTGCTGCGGCTGCCATTGCAGGCCACTTTGTGCCAGTGGCCGCGTCGGCTGATGGTTGCAGCGAGGAGGCTTTATCATGAGGGCTTTTACGCGTCTCGACGGTTTGGTGGCACCGATGGATAGGGCTAATGTTGATACCGATCTGATGGTGCCGAAGCAGTTTTTAAAATCGATAAAGCGATCTGGTTTTGGTCCAAATTTATTCGATGATCTGCGCTACCTCGATGAGGGAGAGCCGGGTATGGACAACACTCAGCGCCCGCTGAATCCAGACTTCCCGCTCAATTTCGAATGCTATCAAGGCGCCTCTATACTGCTGACACGAGAAAACTTTGGCTGCGGCTCAAGTCGAGAGCATGCCGCCTGGGCGATGGAAGACTTTGGCTTTCGGTGTGTGATTGCACCCAGTTTTGCCGATATTTTTTGCTCTAACGCGTTGAAGAATGGCATCTTACCGATCGCTTTAGCCGCTGATCAGGTGGAGGCGTTGTTTGCGTTACTGTACGCCGACGAGGGACTGCGATTAACGGTTGATTTGGACGCGTGTTCAATAGCGCTGCCCGATGGCGCTTTGTGGTCATTTTCGGTCGATGCCTTTCGCCGGGATTGTCTGCTACGGGGATTGGATGACATCGGTCTCACGCTGCAAAGTGCAGAAGCGATCAGGCAGTTCGAGCAGCGGCATGAGGCGCGTTTTCCCTGGTTGTTTAGAGATATCATGTTGTGACCCATACCATTATGTTATTGCCCGGTGATGGCATCGGCCCTGAGGTCGTTCGGCAAGCGCGCAGAGTGCTTGAGGCGGTGGGTGCTCGACATCAGCTTGATCTGCGTTTTACCGAGGGGGATATTGGCGGTGTTGCCATCGATCGAAGTGGCGAGGCTTACCCCGCAGCGACCCGCGCGCTCGCGAACGAAGCGGACGCCATTCTTCTTGGAGCGGTAGGGGGGCCGCAGTGGGATGGCTTGCCAGCGCAAGATCGACCAGAGCGTGGCTTGTTGGCGATTCGCGCCGATCTGGATCTGTTTTGTAATTTGAGGCCGGCGCTGTTGTTTCCCGATCTCATTGGCGCGTCAAGCTTGCGGGCTGAGCTGGTGTCGGGTTTAGACGTCTTAATTGTCCGAGAGCTCACGGGCGGCGTGTATTTTGGCGAGCCCAGGGGCGTGGTGACGCGTGACGACGGCGTTCGAGAAGGCTTTAACACAGACCGTTATGACGAGGTGGAAATCCGGCGGATCGGGCGATTGGCCTTTGAGGCCGCACAGAAGCGCAACGGCCGGCTGTGCTCTGTCGATAAAGCCAATGTGCTCGAGGTGACGATGCTCTGGCGTGAGGTCATGCAAGAGCTCAGTAGCGAGTACCCCGATGTGTCGCTGTCGCATATGTACGTTGATAACGCGGCGATGCAGTTGGTGCGTGAGCCGAAGCAATTTGACGTGCTGGTGACGGGTAACCTGTTCGGCGACATTCTCTCGGATATCGCTGCGATGCTGACCGGATCCATCGGTATGCTGCCGTCAGCATCGCTGAATGCTCAGAACACTGGGTTATACGAACCGGTTCATGGCTCTGCCCCCGACATAGCAGGTCTGGATTGCGCCAACCCGTTGGCAACGATGTTATCGGCGGCCATGTTGCTAAGGTTTTCGCTCGACGCCCCCGAAGCGGCCAATGACGTTGAGAGGGCTGTCGCGGCGGTGCTGCTAAAAGGATTCCGTACAGCAGACATTGCTGAGCGTCAGTCGTCGGCCACCGTGGTCGGCACACAGGCGATGGGTGACGCAGTCATTGCGGCCTTAACCGATTAATGCGACAGGGAAATGAGATGAAGCCCATTAATATTGCGGTTGTTGGCGCGACGGGTGCCGTGGGAGAGGCCATGATTGATATACTCGAATCGCGGCAATTTCCGGTTGATAACCTCTACCCACTGGCCTCGCAACGCTCTGCAGGGAAATCCCTCCAGTTCAGGGGGAAGCACCACACGGTGCAGGATTTGAGCGAGTTTGATTTTTCCAAGGCGGACATCGCTTTGTTTTCGGCGGGGGGGGATGTCAGTGCAACCTTTGCGCCTGCGGCGGCTGAGGCCGGCTGTGTCGTGATTGACAACACGTCTCATTTTAGACGTGAGCAGGATATCCCGTTAGTGATTCCAGAGGTTAACCCAGAGGCCATTGGCGGTTACCGGCAGCGAGGCATCATTGCAAACCCCAACTGCTCTACTATCCAGATGTTGGTGGCACTCAAGCCGATTTATGATGCCGTTGGCATTGAGCGAATTAACGTTGCGACGTATCAAGCGGTGAGTGGCACTGGCAAGGAAGCGATTGAGGAGTTAGCCGGGCAAACCGCTCGGCTGCTGAATGGCAAAGCGGCAACGGCTTCTGTCTATCCAAAGCAGATCGCATTTAATGCCATTCCTCATATCGATACGTTTCAAGATAATGGCTACACCCGTGAAGAAATGAAGATGGTTTGGGAGACGCAAAAGATTTTGTCAGACGAGGCCATTGCGGTGAACCCTACTTGTGTCCGGATTCCCGTGTTCTTTGGTCATGCTGAGGCGCTTCACATTGAGACCCGAGATGAGCTGAGTGCGGAAGCAGCGACAGCCTTACTCAATGCTGCCGAGGGGGTGGTCGTGATGGACTCTCACGAAGATGGCGGATATCCCACACCGGTGACTGAGGCTGCGGGCACTGACCCCGTATTTGTTGGCAGGATTCGTAACGATATTTCACATCCAAAAGGCTTGAATCTTTGGGTGGTGGCTGACAACGTTCGTAAGGGAGCTGCATTGAACAGTGTGCAGATTGCGGAATTGCTCGTGTCTGAGTACCTGCAGGCCTGAAAGTGATCCCGCGCATCATTGCTAAAGACGCCAGGGAATGGTGATCGGCAAATTATTCAAGCCAGACCAACGGAAGGGGAAGGCATGACAGTCAAAAAAAGACTACTGCTTCATTGGGTGCCACGATTCTGGGTGGCGGCCCTGCTCAATGCGCCCGTTTGGGCCGTGGGGCTCGGCGAGCTGACCGTTCATACCTACCTCAACGAGCCCCTCCGCGCAGAGGTGGTGCTGATTGATTCAGAATTAATAGAAATCAGTGACTTGCGAGTGGAACTTGCCTCAGAAGAGGAGTTTCAGAGGGTGGGTGCCGAGCGCGTGTTTTGGCTCACTCAGCTGCGCTTCGAGGTGCAGGCTCAGGGTGCGGAAAAGCGGGTCCTTCTGACCACGGACGCGCCGCTACGGGAGCCCTACTTGGACTTTGTCATGGCGCTGCGGTGGCCCCAAGGTCGGTTATTGCGCGATTACACGGCACTCATCGATTTACCCCTAATGGCGACACTGGGTGAGGACTCAGTCACTCAATCGCCACTCGATGGTGTCAGTCAGGTCACTGAGACTATGCCGCAGACTGCCCCCTCGCTTGCAGACCTTGGTGGCGTTTCGCCGCCCACTGCGGGCGCGTTTTATGTTGTGGTTCAAAACGACACGCTGTGGCGTATTGCCTCAAGCGTGGCGCCCGATCGTCTCTCGGTCGAGCAGGTGATGCTGGAGATCATCCGAATGAATCCGCAGGCGTTTCAGCAACAAAACGTGAATGGCCTGAAGGCTGGATATCGGCTCGAACTGCCCCTTACTGAGGCTATCGGCATTGATAGGACGACAGCGATTGACGCAGTGGCATTGCAAAATAACGCATGGCGATTCCGGGACGAGCGGAAGCAAGCGAGTTCGACGCTCGTTGCTGATGGAGTCACCAATGCCACTGTGCCGGATAGCGACCTGCCGGCTGGGGAAGCTGAGCCGCCGAAGCCTGTCCTGGCGTCCGCTCTTGAGCCGATTTCGGTGGCAGATGAGGCGAGCGTCACACAGCCAGACGAGGAGCATGCGCTCTGGTTGGATCAAAGCGTGGTGGCACCGACGCAGCTGGAACCCACGCAGCTGAAGCCCGCAGTGTTTGACCCAGCGGGGGAGTCGGCTTCGATGGGCGCATCACGTGCTGATCTCGAGGCGCTGACGATGACGGTGGGAAGGTTGCAGTCGACCTTGGCCGAGTTACAAGAGCAGATTACCCAACGTGATACTGAGCTGGCCTCGCTCAAGGCGCTTCTGGCACTGCGCGATGAGCGTTTGCAAGCGGCGGTCACTGCCTTGGCCAAGCGGAATGAGCCTTCATTGCGTGATCGTTTAGTCAGTGGCGCGAGCTCACCAGGGGCCATATTGGTGGCTTTGTTCTGCCTCGTGCTCTGCCTTAGCTGGTTTTATCGACGACAGCAGACAGTGCCGGCGCACGTGGTCGCTGAGTCTGCCGCCGACCAAGGTGATCGAGTGAAAGTGACGGCAGGTACTGACGCGAATGCTGCGGTCGACGGCTCGGGCACATTACAGGATCATATGCCGAATGTTGCACCGGAATTACCTGCTGAGCGTGAGGGTAAACGTGAAGATGAGGAGGATCGCCCGGCTGGTCTGCAGGCGACAGAGCCGGTGTCGCCTATGGCGAACAAGGAGAGCGCGATGGCGACGGATGAGCCTAGGTCGCCCGATACCAGCTCGTCGTTAGTGGAGCACAACAGGACGGAGGAAGACGCGTTAGAGGCCCTAACCCGCGACGACCTCTCATTAGTGCCCGCGGAGGCGTTGCCGCCCGAACACCACGGGGATGACTCGATTTATGGATTGGAGACCGACCCGGTGGACAGCCAGCTTGATTTGGCCCGAGCTTATATCGATATGGGCGACGACGAGAGCGCTCGCCCTGTGCTGACGCAAGTGATTGAGCAGGGTAGCCTGAGCCAGCAAGCTGAGGCGAGAGCATTGCTCAATCGTCTCGACGTATCGTGATATGGCGAGACTGTCTAATCAGCCCTTGAGGGCAGGGCAGCGTATCGCAGCTCGTGTGGAATATCACGGTGGTCACTATCATGGTTGGCAAGCGCAGCCACATCTCGTCGTGCCAACCGTACAAGAGGCATTGGAAGAGGCCCTGCAAAAAATCGCCGGCTTACCCGTGAGGACTGTCTGTGCCGGCCGCACCGATACGGGCGTGCACGCATTTGGCCAAGTAGTCCACTTTGATGACCCCGTCGGGCGCAGTCCTAAGGCTTGGGTCATGGGGACAAATCGCCACCTACCCGCTAATATCAGGGTTCACTGGGCAGTGCCAGTTGCCACTGAATTTCACGCTCGATTTAGCGCCACGGCTCGCCGCTATCGTTACATTATTCTCAATTCGGACCAGCGCCCCGCGTTGCTAGATGGTCTAGTGGCTTGGGAGCGCAGGAAGCTTGACGTAGCCGCCATGAATGAGGCGGCGCAGTGTCTC
>JABJAS010000267.1 GCA_018666055.1 Halieaceae bacterium
GAGGCCACGTCAGTGCGTAATTCATTAATGAGTTTGCGCATGCCGTCGTGTTCGGTGCCGTCTGCGACAATCGTAAAGGCCTGAACCATCGGTACCCCTGCTTTCATCATCGTGGCGAGCTGTCGCGTGAAGATGGCGATATCGGCAGGCGTTATCTTTTTTGTCCCAAAAAGAGTGAATTCCTTAGCCTTTTTTTTGACCGATTTAGTGGTGACGCCCTGTCTGCGCAGCTGTGCGCGTGCCATGGCGGCAGAACTCGCCATTTCTTCACCCGTAGAGGGTTGTCCATTGCGGTCAGTGCCACGCCATACAAATGCGATACTGTCTGTTGTCATCGTTTCCTTCCATCACTTTGCGAGGTTATGAGGTCAGTCGGTTGTCACCCGGCTGACTTCTTCCAGGCTAATCAGTCCATCGGCACATTTCTTCAGTGCGGATTGCCTAAGGTCATCAAAGCCCGCCGCGCGTGCCACGCGATTTAATTCGATGGAGTTCGCGCCATCCATAATGGCGGCAGCAATGGGTTTCGTGATCCGCACCACCTCATAAATGCCCACCCTTCCTTTGTATCCATCCTTACACTGCTGGCAGCCGACGGCGCGTTTTATCGTTGCCTTGGCGAGCTGTTCGGGGCTGAATCCCATTTCTAAGAGGGCGCCCTCGGGCACCGTGGTTTCTGGTTCGGCGCAGTGCTTACATAATCGGCGGGCAAGTCGCTGCGCGATAATCAGTGTCACCGACGCGGCAATATTAAAAGCCGGTATGCCCATATTAAGGAGTCGTGTGACCGTTTCAGCCGCATTATTGGTATGCACAGTCGACATCACCAAGTGGCCCGTTTGAGCTGCTTTGATCGCAATTTCAGCGGTCTGCAGATCGCGGATTTCTCCCACCATGATGACATCCGGGTCTTGGCGGAGAAAGGAACGAAGCGCCTCGGCAAAGTTGAGCCCTACCTTGGGATTCACCAGTACTTGATTGATACCCTGCATATTGATTTCTACAGGATCTTCGGCAGTGGAAATATTGCGCTCGGGTTCATTGAGAATATTGAGCCCGGTATAGAGCGATACGGTTTTGCCTGAGCCGGTGGGCCCGGTGACTAAAATCATCCCTTGGGGTCGGTTCAGGGCCTCTAGGTAGAGTTGTTTTTGGTCGGTTTCGTAGCCGAGCGCATCGATGCCCAGTTGGGCTGAGCTGGGATCCAGAATACGCAGTACGATTTTCTCGCCATAGAGGGTGGGTAGGGTATTCACGCGGAAGTCGATCGCACGTTTCTGTGAGAGTTTCATCTGGATGCGGCCATCTTGAGGCACGCGCCGCTCAGAGATGTCCATCTGCGACATCACCTTCAGTCGCGCCGCTAAGCGAGGCGCCAAATTACGCGGTGGTTTGACCACTTCACGCAACATACCGTCGGTCCGAAATCGCACTCGGTAATCTTTTTCGTAGGGTTCAAAGTGGATATCTGAGGCACCTTGTTTTACGGCATCCAGCAGCACTTTATTAACGAATTTGACGATCGGCGTGTCGTCAACGGCGTCAGTGACTTCATCGGCGTCGTCGAGCGTACCGTCAGTAATCTCAAGATCGTATTCACCGTCGTCTCCGAGTGAGGCCATATCGGAATCGAATCCACCCGCTTGCTCGGCGAGCTCGTTAATCAGCCGATTGAGTGCTTGGTCCTCGACTAATACGGCATCGGTGTTGATGCCTGCAGCAAATTTGAACTCTGCTAATGCCGCTTGATTCATCGGATCAGAGATCGCGACGAACAAACAGTTACCGCGGTGAAACAGCGGCACGGCCCGATATTTCACCATGAGCGCGGCATCGATGGTGTGACTCGGCAGCATGTCGCGGTTCATCGCCGCCAAATCAAATATCGGCAGCCCAAATTCAGCCGAGGCAGGCTCCGCCAGCTCGTGGCTGTCGATAGCGAGGGTGTCGATGAGGTAGCGCATCAGCGAGACGCCTGTTGCTTTGGCATCCGCTTCGGCGGTGGTGGCTTGTGCGGCTGTCAGCACACGATCGGCCACCAAGCGACCGGCGAGCCCCCGGATGTTCGATCGAATCGTTTGTGCGACGGGTGCGTTCATGACGCGCAGGACCTTGGGAAGATGGTGTGAACTGCCTCGCGGGCTCGATCTGATAACACTGTTCCCAAGGAGATCAACGGCGCTGCCGTCCGCATCTGCGGCGTGCTACGGGGCAATCGATGCTTGGTTTTGCCAGTGTTGATGTGCGCAAATGCGTTCA
>JABJAS010000268.1 GCA_018666055.1 Halieaceae bacterium
CAACCCGATGACGAAGGCGGCGGCGGGTTTCTGCGCTTTACCTTTGACAGCGCCCACGTGCTGGAAAGCTTCGACTATTTCGACGTTGATGGGTCCCCGGACCAGCAGGCCGAAAGCATCGCCGTCAAACTGTTCACGACCGACGGCTTCGACTGGTCGGATTCGACAAACGGGACAGACGTGCTGCTTCTCGATGACCTGCTGTCGACGGGCGGCGACAATACATTCCGGACCTATATGCTCAATAGCCCTCTCCTCGTCTTCGGGATCGAGTTCGAATTTTCCAGCTCGGGTGCGATCGACAACCTTGTCCTCGACATCCCCATTACGCCTGTCCTTCCCCCCTAAAACTGGGCCATTATTTTGGCATGGAAAGGGGATTTGTGATGGCTCGGAAACGTCATTCGGACGAGGACATACTGAAGCTACTGCGGGAGATTGAGCTGAAGCTGGCGAATGGCAGTGACGTGGCGTCGGCGTGTCGCGGAGTGGGTATCAGCGACGCTACGTATTACAACTGGCGTAAGCGGTTCGGCGGGATGGGACGGTCTCAGTTGTCGGAGTTGCGCTCTCTTGAGAAGGAGAATGCGCGGTTGAAGAAGATCGTCGCGGAACTCGAACTCGACAAGCTGATCCTCAAGGAAAGCCTGACCTACCTAAAGCCCAGGGCCTGACGACCGGGCAGCTCCGTCAGGCCGTTATCCATACGCGCCAGAAGCTCGCGACGTCCGAGAGGCGGACCTGCCGGGTGATTGGCCTGTCGCGTAGTTCCCTGCAATACCAGCCGGCCCGAAAAGATGATGATGCTCTCCGGTTCGCCCTGATCCGGTTGGCGAAGCAGTATGGGCGCTACGGCTATCGCAAGATTGCCGAGCTGCTGCGTATCGAAGGCTGGAAGGTGAACCACAAGAAGGTTGAGCGGGTCTGGCGCGAAGAAGGGCTGCAACTGCCGCAACGGCACAAGAAACGCAGACGGCTCTATCATAAAGACAGCTCGATCATCCGGCTGCGGCCGACCCATCCGAACCACGTCTGGGCCATCGACTTCGTACACGACAAGCTCTGTAGCGGGCGGAACTACAAGATGCTAACCGTTCTGGACGAGTACACCCGCCAGGCGCTGGCAGTGGCCGTTCGCACCAGGATGGGTGCCGAGGATGTACTTGAGGCGCTGTACCCCCTGCTGCTGCGCCACGGCACACCTGAATACATCCGATCGGACAACGGCCCGGAGTTCATCGCACAAGCGATGCAGGACTGGCTGGTTAGGGTCGGCATCAAACCCGTCCGGATCTATCCCGGGTCACCGTGGGAGAACGGATATAACGAACGCTTCAACGGCACGCTCCGCCGCGAGGTGCTCAACGCCGAGTGGTTCACCACGACGACGCAGGCCCAAGTCGTCATCAACCAGTGGCTCCGACAGTACAATCACATCCGTCCGCATCAGGCTCTCAACATGCGGCCGCCAGTGCCGGAGACTCTAATCAGGAATGGCACAGAACTTGGGGGCTAGACACTGGCTCTAAAATCTTCGACCCGATATCTGCTTTATATCTTGGTCGGGCGCGCCCGTCAGTATAGGATACATGTTGATACCCCTTATGTTGTTGCACTTTTCCCTTGCGTTTCTGACAGTCGCATTGAACATTCTGGACGACGTCACACTGATTGCGCGGGTGCTAGCCAGCAAGTAGTAGCTAGTGCAGATGATGTATTTCCGATTGGTTCGCATCGACGTGCTTGCAATACTAAGAAGACGGGCTCCGCATCAAAAAATTGCCGGAAAAAATACAATATTGGGGAAATTACCATTGAATATATCTGCATTTTTATAATTAATAAAAATTTTTTATTATCAATTTTATGAAAAAAATCAGTACAAAACATTTAATAAATTTATTACCTATAATAATATTAATATTCACTATATTATTAAGGCTATTTGATCCTGATCCTATCCAACGGTTCCGCATGATAGGATTTGATCAAATCCAGAGGCTTGAGCCCAGACAATACCAACAACTTCCAGTTCGCATTGTCGACATAGATGAAAAAAGCCTGGAAGCGCTTGGCCAATGGCCGTGGCCGCGCACCGTAATCGCTGAATTGTTAGTTAAATTGCAAAAGGCCGGTGCAGCAGCTGTCGCATTTGATATTCTTTTTGCGGAACCAGATCGCACATCACCCAATACAATATTGAAACAATGGAAACGGTTCGAAGGCA
>JABJAS010000269.1 GCA_018666055.1 Halieaceae bacterium
GCGGACCCAATTGGCGCGGTGTCGGGTCTCAAGACAATGCCCTCCGGCATTGAAGTCGGCACCATGCGGGTGCCACTCGGCGTGATTGGCATCATTTATGAGTCGAGACCGAACGTCACCGTCGAGGCGGCTGCCCTGTGCTTGAAGGCGGGCAATGCGGTGATTTTACGAGGTGGTTCCGAGGCCATTCACTCCAATGCACAACTCGGCGCGTCGCTGGCGAGCGGACTCATTTCATCGGGTTTGCCCGAGGCGGTCGCACAGGTGGTTCCGGTCGTTGATCGCGCTGCAGTGGGGGCGCTGCTTGGGTTGTCGCAGTATCTCGATTTAATTGTTCCGCGCGGCGGTAAGGGTTTGATTGAGCGCGTTGCGGCGGAGTCTCGGATCCCGGTACTCAAGCACTTGGACGGTATTTGTCATGTCTACATCGATGTCGATGCGGATGCCGATAAGGCACACCGGATCGCCATTAACGCAAAAACCCAACGGTACGGGACTTGCAACACGATGGAAACGCTGCTGGTGGCGCGCGAGCGAACAGCGTTGTTACCAGAGTTAGTGGCAGCACTGCAGGCTAAGGGGGTCGAGATCAGAGGGTGTGATCGCGCGCGCGCGGCAGCACCTGCGATACTCATCGAAGCAGCGAAGGCCGATTGGGAGACCGAGTATTTGGCGCCCATCTTATCCATTCGAGTTGTCGATCACGTTCAGGCTGCTATGGATCATATTGCCGAGTTTGGCTCTGACCACACGGAGAGTATCGTCACGGAAAACGAGGAGACGGCGACGCGCTTCCTACGAGAGGTCGATTCCAGTTCGGTCATGCACAATGCGTCGACGCGATTCGCCGACGGCTTTGAATATGGGCTTGGCGCCGAGATCGGTATTTCGACAGACAAGCTTCATGCACGAGGCCCTGTTGGGCTGGAGGGACTGACGTCGCAGAAATATATCGTCAAGGGTGACGGCCATATTCGTCAGTGAGTGTGTCAATCGTGACTGACGCTCGGGCACTGGGTGTGCTGGGTGGCGCTTTTGATCCGGTTCATATCGGTCATCTTCGAGGCGCGATTGCAGTGCGAGAGCACTTAGGCCTGGAGAGAGTCGATTTATTACCTGCGGCACAGTCGCCGTTAAAGGATGCCGCGACGGTCACAGCTGCGGATCGCCTCGCAATGCTTGAGGCAGCGGTGCGCGGTGTGCCGGGGCTGGGGATTGATGCCCGCGAGCTGGCCCGCGAAGGACCTTCCTATACGGTGGATACACTGATCGAGTTACGCCGTGAGGTCGGTCAGGTGCTGCCACTGATTTGGATTGTTGGCACGGACATTCTGCCTGCACTGCCAAGGTGGTCACGCTGGCAACAACTGCTCGAGTTGGCGCATCTGGTGATATTGGAGCGTCCAGGAGCCGATTCGCCGCCGCTAGCGGTGACGCAGTGGTTAGACCAGCATCGAATCGATCAAAACGCATTGCTCACGTCAGCAGCCGGGGGCGTTATGACCTTAGATCAACCGGTTTTGGACATTGCGTCTTCAGATATTCGGGCGTTACTGGCAGCGGGTCGAGATCCCCGGTTTCTGCTGCCCGACGTCGTAATGGAGTATATTAAGCGCCATAAACTCTTTATGCGTGACACAGTATGACATCTGAATTGCCAACAGCCGCTATTCCCAAAGGCACTGACTTACTGGGCATCACCCAAAACGCCTTGGCCGACATGAAAGCAGTTGACTCCATCGTGCTCGATGTGCGGGAGCTCAGCTCGGTGACGGACTACATGGTAGTGGCCAGTGGTACCTCGAGTCGACACGTGAAGTCGTTGGCAAACAGCGTGCTGATGGAAGCCAAGGCGCAGGGCGCGCGACCACTGGGTGTCGAGGGCGCGGGCGCGGGCGAGTGGGTTTTAGTCGACTTCGGTGATGTCGTGGTGCATGTGATGCAACCGGCCACTCGGAGCTTTTATGATCTTGAGCGATTGTGGTCAGTGCAGGCTGCGCAACCGCAGGAAAGCTGATGCGGCTTCGAGTGCTGGCCGTTGGGCAGAAAATGCCGGCATGGATCGATCAAGGAGTGGACGAATACGCAAGACGATTGCCTAAGGGCGTCACGGTGGAGTGGTTAAATATTGTGCCGGCTAAACGAGGCACTGAGTCAATCGAGCGCTACCAGCAGATCGAAGCAGAGTCCATACGAGCCAAACTGACGGCTGAAGACCGGCTTGTGACGCTGCATGTGCAGGGACGGGAAATTACCACAGACTCTATTGCAGAGCGTCTCGCTCAATGGCAGATGGCAGGTAACCGGGTCTGTATCGTGATCGGTGGGCCGGACGGTCTACACCCTAGCGTTCTCGATGCCGCCCAAGAGCAATGGTCTTTTGGCCGCATTAC
>JABJAS010000270.1 GCA_018666055.1 Halieaceae bacterium
GGGGCGAGCTGGGTGGTAAAAGTGATCGAGCAGATGCCGCGGACGTGCGCTTGTGATCGATTGCGGGTGCCGTTCGACGCCGAGGCGTACTCGGTGATGACCGGTTCATCTTGTGACACAATCTCACCTTCAATGTCAGTAGGCGACACAGCGCCACGATAAGTCGGTTGTCCCATTCTCAGTAGGATAGCGTTTGCATTGATCGGTCCACAGTACCGTGAGTGAGGTGAGAGAGTAGTGAGTGACGCAATCGATAAAACCGGCAACCTCAGTGAGGCGATGGAGCATGCCAAGCAGTTGCTTGATCGCGATCTGGAGCAGGCGGCGAGTCAATTAGAAGAAATCCTGATGGTGGTGCCAGATCATGCGCCAGCGCACTTTCTACAGGCGGTGGTATTGGGGCAGCAGCAGCAGGGTGAGCGGGCGATTCAGATTTTAGAGAAAGTCGTTGCGCTAGACCCCAACCATCCGGAGGCTTGGCGCCTACTTGCGGACCACCGCTATGCGATTGGCGATAAGGCGGCGAGCGAAAGTGCCTATCTGCGACATTTGCAGTGCTCGACGGGTAATCCCAATCTGCAACAAGCCGCTGCAGCAATGATCGCGAACGAGCTGCCAACGGCAGAGCGGATTCTAAAATCCCACCTTAAAAAAGCGTCCACGGATGTTGCCGCTATTCGCATGCTGGCTGAGGTAGCGGTGAGAGTGGGTCGAAACGAAGAAGCGCAGGCGCTATTAGAGTATTGCTTAGAGTTGACGCCGGGTTTTTCGGGCGCGCGCTATAACTTGGCAGTGTTGTTGCACCGAACGAACAAGTCAGATGACGCGTTACGTGAAGTGGATCAGTTGTTAGCTGAGGAGCCCGATCGTCCGGGATACCGCAATTTGGCGGCGGTTGTGTGCAGCCGTATCGGAGAATACGAACGCTCAAGCCAGCTTTATCAGGCCCTATTAGATGAGTATCCTCAAAATGCGAAAGTCTGGTTGAGTTATGCGCATGTCTTGAAGACAGAGGGGAAACGTGAGGCCTGCGAGGCCGCTTATCGGGGCGCTATTGATCGAGACAAGCGTTTTGGTGAGGCTTACTGGAGCTTGGCTAACCTGAAAACTTTCCGCTTTTCTGAGCAGGATATCGTGAACATGAATCGCCAGGTTGCACGCGAGGATCTTGAGCTCAGTAGCCGCGTACAATTTTACTTTGCCTTGGGTAAGGCCGCTGAGGATACGGGCGACTATACGTTGTCATTCGATCACTATGATAAAGGCAATGCGCTGCATCGCTCGACGCTGAATTATCAGCATGCTCAGAATAACCGTCGCGTTAACCGAATGAAGACACAGTTTACGGCGTCTTTTTTTAGTCAGCGGGCCGGAATGGGGTGCCCAGATGACAGTCCTATTTTTATTGTAGGTATGCCGAGAGCTGGATCGACGTTGCTAGAGCAGATTTTGGCCAGCCACTCACAGGTAGAGGGCACCACCGAATTACCAGACATCATTACCCTGGCAAAAGAACTGCGCGCACAGGCCAATGAAGATGAGATGGGCGCTTACGATGGCGTTTTGGCGAGAATGAATGCCCAAGAACTGCACGATGTGGGCAACACTTATCTCGAACGCACCCGCATTCATCGCAAGACTCAGAGCCATTATTTTATCGATAAGATGCCCAATAATTTTTTACATATTGGCTTAATACAGGCGTGTTTACCCAATGCCAAAATCATTGACGCGCGTCGGCATCCACTCGGTTGCTGCTTTTCTAACTTTAAGCAGTACTTCGCAAGAGGCCAGAGCTTTAGTTATTCCTTAACCGATGTCGGGCACTTTTATCGAGATTATGTCGAATTAATGGACCACTATGACGCGGTGCTGCCTGGTCGCGTGCATCGCGTCATCTATGAGCGGTTGGTGAATGATGTTGAGGCAGAGATCCGCTCAGTGCTCGACTACTGTGGGTTGCCTTTTGAAGAGGGCTGCCTGCGTTTCTTTGAGAACAAGCGCCCCGTACGGACAGCCAGCTCGGAGCAAGTGCGACAGCCGATTTACCAAGATGGGGTCGAACAGTGGCGCGCTTTTGAGCCTCATCTAACCCCCTTAAAGGAAACCTTGGGAGATGTACTGACTGCGTACCCCTCGGCACCACAATTTCCGTAACCGCCACCTCTGGGCACCGTGTATTCTCGGTAGCAAATAGCGGTGAAAAAGGGTAGTTTATGTGCACGGCATTACGCCTCGGTTTATCGAGGCCGCCGTTTTAAAACAACGCCAATATAATTACTGGAGTCGAGTCATTATGTCGAATTTCCCCCGATCCTCACGGAGTGGCCCAGCGCGTTTTATGCGCACGCCGCTGGTAGCAGCGCTGATTGCTGCAAGCCCTGGCTTATACGCTCAGGGCCTCGAAGAAGTGGTGGTGACCGCTCAAAAGCGAGCTCAAAACCTGCAGGACGTGCCGATTAGCATCGAGACGCTGAGCACCCAGAAAATTGCCGAGCTCGGTATTCAAGATTTTCAGGATTATGCGCGGATGCTCCCGAGTATCTCTATTCAACCACCGGCGGCAGGTGGTGTCGGATTTTCTCCTGTTTACATGCGAGGTATTACGACGGGCCGTGACGGACAGGCGACGACCTCGCAGCCGAGCGTAGGCATGTATCTCGACGAGCAGCCGATCACTACGATTCAAGGCAACCTCGATATTCACATGTACGACATCGCTCGAATCGAGGCACTGTCTGGCCCGCAAGGCACTTTATACGGGGCGAGCTCGCAGTCGGGCACGATCCGTATCATCACCAACAAGCCGGACCCCAGCGGGTTTTCTGCAGGCTATGGTTTAGAGGGCAACAGTGTTGACGGTAATGACACCGGCTATACCGCTGAAGGTTTTATCAATGCGCCTGTTGGCGAGAACGCAGCCATTCGTCTGGTAGCGTGGATGCGCGAAGATGCGGGCTGGATCGATAATAAGCGCGGTACTCGAACCTTTCCTGGTCTGGCCTCGACCACGGCGGATGACATCACTTTAGACAATGCGGCGGTAGCGAAGGACGACTACAACACGGTCGAAACCCAAGGCGCCCGTTTGTCTATGTTGATTAACCTCAACGATGACTGGTCAATTACCCCGACAGTGCAGTACCAAAAGCAAGAGGGTAAAGGCTCTTGGGGCGAGGATCTGAGTGA
>JABJAS010000271.1 GCA_018666055.1 Halieaceae bacterium
CTTGATGGTCGCGAACCGATCCACTTGCCTGGCAACCGCTGCGGGATCTTCCTGGATAAGGTCATCGTCGTCTGCTACCGCGGTATTGCTTTCATGCATTTCCCGTTCGACCCGTGCGATCTCTGTCCGCATCTCCTCCGGCGTGAACAGAAGCCTAACCTTGGCTATGAACTGCGGCAGCTCCTGTGCAAATTCTGGATGGTCAGCGGCTGCCCTTGCCAAATTCAGGAGCTTTTCCACCACCAAATAGTCGAATGCCGCCTTCAGGCCATACCGCAATTTAATGCGCTCGGCGGCGTCACATTGTTCGATCCAGGCTTTGTGCATTTGTCCAACACTCATTGGCAGCGCACCGCTTAAATCATGATGCTTCCGATCGAATGCCGCGTCCAGCACAGCGTCACAACCATCCCTCAGCTCTAAAGGGTGCCAGGTCCACGCCAGGAGGGGCATACCATCCCCCAGTGGCATAGCGAGCGCCGAGCTTTTGCGCCGCCGCCTTATTACCGAAGGGGATATTGAGCGGCGTGTTGGCTCCAGGCATCTGCTTACCTCTCGGCGTTTTTCGGTTCTCGCTTAGCGTCACGTCTTGGGTCAAATCAATCTCAGCGGAGACCGCGGGCGAACCGGCCTTGTACGCCCCACGAATACCGGCGACATTTTCCTGACCAACTTTTTTCGCAATGACAATCGGCGCCGTCATTGTCGTTGTTGAACCGGTATAGCCGGTCGTTTTGTCGGCCGCTTTCCTTGGCGCGTGTTCCTGAAAAAATGCGCGGCAGATGGAACCTGACTTTGTGTAGCCTCGTGGCGGCTTGATGCGCTTTTGACGCGCGATGCTGACAGCAAATTTTTTCATCGCGGCCGTTGGCGGCCGGTCTCCCGTCCTGCCATCGTTACCCGCCCCGAGCAATGGCGCTGCCCCCGCCGGAGGAGCGTCTTTGAGTTTGCCGATGATGCGCTGGGCGGCGTCACACACGGCGTCGATTGCGCCAACCATGTCTTGCTTTCCAAGGAGGACGTCGTCGAGCAGGCTTTCAAGCTCCGCCGTAACGCCCGGATCGACCAACGCAGGGTCAGCCTGCCTTAAAACGCCGAATAACCGCAGCCCAATTTCGGTCGGTTCGATGGTCTTCCCCTTGCCGATCAGGAAGTCTTGCCGTTTCAGCCCGCCTATGATCTCCGCGCGGGTTGCCGGCGTGCCAATGCCCTTTGCCTCCTTCAAGCGGTCCCGCAGGGCAGCGTCATCGACGAAACGCCAAGCGTTCTGCATTGCCTCGATCAACGTCCCTTCAGTGTAGCGCGGAGGCGGGCGCGTTTCCTTGGCGTCGATCTTGGGATCGTACAAATGTGCTATCTCGCCATTGCGCATCGTTGGCAGCAATTGCGCATCATCTCCTTTTTCGTTGGCTGGCCGCCAATCCGGAAAGGCAGCGCGCCATCCAAGATCGATGGGCTGACGGCCTGTGGCCTTGAAAGGAAAGCCTCGGACATCGAGCGACGCAGTGGTTTGCCGATAACGGAAGTCGGGCATGACGGCAGCCAGATATGCGCGCGCGATGACGTCAAATAACTTCTTCTCGTCGATTGAAAGCCGTGGCCAAATCGTCCTCAGATCATCGACCGTATTGACGTTGGGGATGACAGCATGATGGCTGGCGCCAACCAGTCCCTTGTCATGGAAAGCGCCCGCCGCGCCTTTACGGATGACGGGCGGCGTCGGCACGGGGATGGTGGCGAAAGTTTTGCCCACCTGAAGTCCTGCTACGATCTTCGGCACATCGGAGATTAAGGTCTCTGGCAGATAGCGGACTTCGGCGCGGGGATAGGTGATGATCTTTTTGCCCTGCCCGTCATAAAGCTCCTGCGCGACATCCAGAGTCTTAGCCGCGGTCCAACCGAATCTGGAGGAACAGTATTTTTGCAGCGAAGGGAGATCATGGAGTTTAGGCGGCCCACGCCGCTTATCCTCAACACGCACGTTGAGCGGACCTTCAAAGTCCCGAGCCGCCGTGACGATGCTCTCTGCGATCTGTCGCTTAAGAATACGCTCCTGCAGGACGTGTCGCATCTGGAATTGACCACCGGCGACTTTTGCCGTGACGACAATCTCAAAATATGTGACAGGCACGAAGTCACAAATTTCCAGCTCGCGTCTGCACACGATCGCCAGGGTTGGCGTCTTCACGCGGCCAACGCCAATGACGCCCTGCCTGCCTTGGCCAAGGATTACAGTCGCGGTTCGCGTCAGTGAGAGGTTATAGATCTGATCTGCCTGCCGGCGCGCGACGGCGGCTGCATAAAGACGGCCATAGTCTGCATTCGGTTTTGCCTGGCTGAAGGCGCTTCGAATGCTCTGAGCATCCTGTGCGGTAAAGAGCACCCGCAAGACCTCACCGCGGTACTTATAATGCTCGAGAATTTCCTGACCGATGAGTTGCCCCTCACGATCACAATCGGTCGCGAGCCAGACACGCTTGGCGGTGCGTAGCGCCCCACGAATGGCCTTCAGCTTTGCCGCCTTATTGCCCCCGCTCGCTGGCCGTGTGCCGTACAGCCCATCGGGGCGCAATAAGATCGGTGACCAGCGCTTCCATTCCGGAACGACATCTTCCGGTTCAAGCAAATCGAACAAATGCCCCTCAGCGGGAAGCACGTCGCCAAAGCGAGAGCCCACCGCAGCGCGGACATCTTTCGCCTGGCTGGTCTTCTCGGTGATGACGATTTGATCAGTCATCAAGCCCTCGTTCACGGAATCTAGGAGTAGCCAAAAAGAGAACTTAAGGTGAATATATATTGGACGCAAGCCGCCAATGTAGGTGCCTCCGGTTCCGGCGCTCTGGCTCCGCGATCTTTAACTGGCGCGGCCGATCTGCCGATTTTCATCGACTTCATCAACATCGCCGGTCTCGCCATGGACCTCCTCTTTGATGACCCTTTCGGTAATTTCTGCGAGGTAGGCGGTCAGCGCGTCCTTCAGTTCCTCGAACTCAGGCCAGAGCACGCGTTCAAGAAAGCTATTCGGCGCTTTTACGATGATGCTTTGGCGATGCATGCGTTTGTAGCGAAATGGTCGAAGGCCATACCGCCGGCAAAGCGCGATAAAGAGTTGGCGCGACCATCCATCCGAGATCGAAAATTTCATCTCGATCTCTGCTTCCCTGCCAGCAGCCTCCTTGAGGCGCGCACGGATCCGGTCCCCAGCAGCGCCCGCCGCCGCTTTTTCTCCTTCGGTGGCAGCGCCTGCAAACAGACTTTCAATCTTTCGGAGTTTTGCACGCAGAGCCTGTTCGGGGGTCATGTCTCACCTTCGTCGTTAATCGCAATCAACACATAATAATTGCTAAGGTCGATGGGAGCAGATCAGCAGCTTGGAAAGCCGTCAACGATTTCGATCATGTCCTCCATGGGGGCATATAATTGACGGAGCACCGTGGACAGGTCCAGGTCTTATGTCTCGTACCCGCCGCCATGCGGCAGGCCATCACTTACCGCTGTGCCGACCCATGGCACCGCCAATCATTTCGCCTAATCGATCCACGGCTGCCAGCGCCGGATCGGCATCAACGTGAGCATAGCGCTGGGTGGTGCTGGCCTGGCTGTGACCCAGTAGCCGACCGATGATGGGCAGGCTGACGCCCTGTCCGACGGCGATGCTGGCGGCCGTATGCCGAAGGTCATGCAGTCGTACGCCCTCTAGTTCCGCCATCTCACAAATATGCTTCCAAGGCTTGGCCAGGTTGACCAGCGGACGGTCCGCTGATCGCCCCCAAATGATGAAGGGCGATGCGTCCGATGTCGGCAGGTGTTCCCCGTCAGCACCTATGGCCCAGATTTGAGGTTGTGATTTAAGGAGAGATTGGGTCTCGTCGTAGTGACGAAGGAACGAAGATGAGACCCAATCTCTCCAAATCAAAATCGCCATCCAAGCGCCCTGCGGAAGCTGTGGTGAAGGACATCCGTCGGGCGACCCGGCGGCACTTCTCGGCGGAAGACACGATCCGGATCGTGCTCGATGGCCTGCGCGGCGAGGACAGCATTGCCGGGCTGTGCCGCAAGGAAGGCATCGCCCAGAGCCTGTATTACACCTGGTCGAAGGAGTTCATGGAAGCCGGCAAGCGCCGCCTGGCGGGGGATACCGCCCGTGCAGCCACGACCGACGAAGTGAAGGATCTGCGCCGCGAGGCCAGCGCCCTGAAGGAGTGCGTTGCCGACCTGACACTCGAGAACCGCCTGCTTAAAAAAAGCATGATCGCGGATGGGGGCGACCGAGAATGAGGTATCCTGGATCCGAGAAGCTCGAGATCATCAGGATCATCAGGATCATCGAGCAGTCCCACCTGCCAACGCGCAAGACGCTGGAGCAACTGGGCATCCCTCGCCGGACCTTCTGCCGCTGGTATGACCGCTACCTCGAGGGCGGCCCCGAAGCGCTGGAGGATCGGCCATCGGCACCGAGCCGGGTGTGGAACCGCATCCCGGCGAATATCCATGACCAGATCATCGAACTGGCGTTGGATCAGTCCGAGCTGTCGCCCCGGGAGCTGGCCGTGCGGTTTACCGACGAGCAGCGCTACTTCGTGTCGGAAGCGACGGTTTACCGCCTGCTGAAAGCCCATGACCTGATCACCAGCCCGGCCTATGTGGTGATCAAGGCGGCGGATCGCTTCCACACCCAGACCACGCGGGTGAACGAGATGTGGCAGACCGACTTCACCTACTTCAAGATCATCGGGTGGGGCTGGATGTACCTGTCGACCGTGCTCGACGATTACTCGCGCTACATAATCGCCTGGAAGCTGTGCAGCACGATGCGGGCCGAGGACGTCACCGATACGCTGGATCTTGCGCTGGTTGCCTCGGGCTGTGCGTCGGCCAACGTGCATCACAGACCGCGCCTGCTGTCGGACAATGGACCCTGCTACATCGCCGGCGAGCTGGCTGAATACATCAAAGCCCAGCGTATGAGCCATGTGCGCGGTGCGCCGTTCCATCCCCAGACGCAGGGCAAGATCCCTTCTCGCGGTTTGCAGGCAAACCGCTGTCAGGCAGCGGAGCGCTGGCACCAGACCATGAAGAACCGCATCCTGCTGGAAAACTACTTCCTGCCCGGGGACCTCGAAGCCCAGATCGAGGCGTTCGTCGAACACTACAATCACCGGCGTTACCACGAGAGCCTGAAGAACGTGACGCCCGCTGACGCCTACTTCGGCAGGGCCAGCGACATCATCAAACAACGAGAAAGGATTAAGAGACAGACCATCGAACATCGGCGCTTGCAACACCGCAAGCTCGCCGCCTAGCATAACCCCCCAGACGAGGCCGAACCTCCGCTAATCTACGCCGCGAGTTGAGCCAAATGTTCTGATGACGGACAGCTCCAAGCGTTAGCCGTATCCCAGCGACACCGCCTATTCCACAGCCAACACAAGCGCCAATTGCAGCTGAGCTAACGAGAGTTGCGGCATCAAGCGGGCAGTCTCAACCAGCGCCAGTTCCTGCAGCGCCAGCGCCTGCATTGTCCGCGTTCGCGGTGCCACAACCTGCTGTGATTACGGATCGATCTGCTGCGCCACCCCTGGCTCAACCGGCGCAAGCGGCAAACGTTGCGCCAGCACAAGCGGCACCACAACCGGCCCAGGCTTCGCCAGAGATCCAGGCTGTTGTTCAGGTGCTCACGCGCCCGCCCGGCCCTGAGACAGCAGATCTATTGCGCACAAGCCAACCAGCCGCGCTAGAGCAACAAGCTGCAAATGCAGACACTGAAAATGCAGCAGATGACCCAGATGCTGATGTGCCAGACCTGCGGCTAGACCTGATCGCCGCCCCCCTTGATCGCAACGGCGGTGGATACCGTTATGATCAATCAAACGGCGCCGATACGGCAGAGAATGATGCACTCATTGCAGAAGCAGA
>JABJAS010000272.1 GCA_018666055.1 Halieaceae bacterium
AGGGAGCCCCTGGCGGAGAGGGCGCATTATATCGTTGCGCCCGTTTCAATCAAGTTACTTTCCAGCCGTCGCCGCTTTAGGGCCGCGCGGATCGTTGCTGGCGCGAGGAATATTCTGCGACACCACGCTAACAGGAGGTGCTTCCGGTGCGTCAAACAGTTGCGTGAGCTCAGTCTGCACGGCGGTGTCGGTGACCGGCTTGGGCAAAATGCGTGGATCGTTGACCGCTCGACCGTCTGCTGTCAGCCCGCTCGTATCAGCTTCTTCGACCGCTGTTTCCACTGCATCGATTGTATTAGCGCTCGCGGTGGTGACGACAACTTCGGGGGCGCGTGCCGGGACTGGGGTCTCTACTGCGCTCGCGTTTTCAGTTTGCTGCGCATCACCGGTTGCTGAACTTTCCGCAGAGGCGCTGTAAGCCGCTGGCTCGGAAGGGGTATCTGCCGCTTGCGGAGCCGATGCTTCATCTTGGCTCTCGGCAATGTTCTCTTGACCCTCGCTACTGAAAGCAGCGCTGAGTGCCTCTGAGGAGGCCACATTGACATCAGTCACGGGTGCATCGTTAGCGGCGGGGGCGTCAGCCGATTCAATGTCCGTCACTGCAGGTGTTTCGGCATCCTCGGTTGTGACCGCCTGACGCTGTCGACGTCGTCGATTATCCTGCCGCTTGTCGGCCGGTCGACGACGAGGAGCGCTGTCTGTATCCGCAACAACGGTCTCTTCCTGAGCGTCAGCAAGCACTACGTCATCAGTGGTTTCTGCTGCATCGCTGGTGGTGGCTGGGTCATTGCGACGTTGGCCACCGCGTCGACCACGACGACGTCTTGGTCGCTTTGGTTGATCTTCGCTGTCCGAGTTAGCGCTACTGTTGTTCTGCCCGCTGGGGTCGGTAGTCGCTGTGGTGGTGTTCTCTTCCTGCTCGTCGTCTTGCTTGCGATTTCTACCGCCACGACGATTACGCTGTCCTGCCTCATCGCTGTTCTGATTCTCGCCACGTCGCCGATCGCCAGGCCGTCTGCGTGATCGATTGCGATTCTGCTCGCCCCCTCTGCGACCACCTCTGTTGTTCTCGGAGGATTTTTTAGGTGCCTCTGAAGGCCCAAAAAGCAGCGCCCAAAGACGAGCGAGCAAGCCGGGTTGCGATGCCTTTCGATCATTGGACTTAGCAGCATCCCGTTTAGCGCGTTGTTGACGCGGCGCAGGCTCGCTTGGCTTCGGTGCGACCTCTGGAGCCCTTGCTTCTGGGGTGATATCTCGCACGAGGGCCTCTGGCGCGCTGACTGGATTATCAGAAGCGGCCTCCACTGAGGGCGTCTCGGGCGTTGGCTTCTCAATATGAAAACTTAAACGTCGTGACTCCTCAACTTCGTCATCACGAAGACGCCGCACCTCAAAGTGGGGCGTGTCCATGTAGGGACTGGCCACAACGACGGTCCTCACGCCGGTACTGGATTCTATCTCGTTGATATCGGCACGTTTCTCATTGAGCAAAAAGGTGGACACGTCGACAGGGACAATGGCTTGTACTTCGCCAGTGCGCTCTTTCGCCGCCTCTTCTTGTATGAGTCGCAAAATAGCCAGCGCCAGTGACTTGGTATCTCGAATGGTGCCTTGTCCTGTGCAGCGCGGACAGACCATGCCACTGGTTTCGCCTAATGAGGGGCGCAATCGCTGGCGTGACATTTCCAACAGTCCAAAGCGAGAAATGCGGCCTACCTGTATCCGGGCACGGTCAACCTCTAGCGCCTCGCGAATGCGATTCTCGACGGCGCGTTGGTTACGATTTGCGGACATATCAATAAAATCGATAACAATGAGGCCACCCATATCGCGCAATCGAAGCTGCCGAGCGACTTCATCCGCTGCCTCAAGGTTTGTTTGCAGCGCGGTTTGCTCGATGTCGCTCCCTTTAGTGGCGCGCGCCGAGTTGATATCAATCGACACCAGCGCCTCAGTCGGATCAATAACGATCGACCCGCCTGAGGGTAGTCGCACTTCACGTTGAAAGGCGGTTTCTATTTGCCCTTCAATTTGGAAGCGATTGAATAGAGCCAATGAATCTTCGTACTGCTTGAGGCGATTCTTATAATGCGGCATTACCATGCCGACAAAATCCGCTGCACGCTGGTAAGCAGTAGGATCGTCAATCAGCACTTGATCAATATCGTCGCGAAGGTAATCACGGACTGCGCGAATGATGACGTCGCTTTCCTGATAGAGCAGAGTAGGCGGCTTACTGTCCTGGTTGGCCTGTGCGATGGCGTCCCATAACTGCAGTAAGTAATCGAGATCCCATTGTAACTCTTCGGTGGTCCTGCCAACGCCGGCGGTGCGAATAATGACGCCCATGCCATCTGGCAACTTGAGTTGTGACAGCGACGCCTTCAGCTCGCTGCGATCTTCGCCTTCGATGCGTCGCGAGATGCCCCCCGCCTTGGGATTGTTTGGCATGAGCACCATGTAACGCCCCGCCAAGCTAATATAGGTGGTCAGAGCGGCGCCTTTGGTACCACGCTCCTCCTTATCGACCTGAACAATGACCTCGGTGCCTTCTTTCAGCACATCTTTAATGCGGACCTTTCCCTCGTTCTCAGGCGCTTTGCTACGGTAGTACTCGGGAGCGATCTCTTTCAGCGGCAAGAACCCATGCCGATCAGCACCAAAATCGACAAACGCCGCCTCTAAGCTGGGCTCGACACGAGTGATTTTAGCTTTGTACACATTCGCTTTAGTCTGAATGCGCTGGCGGTTTTCGATATCGAGGTCATACAATCGCTGACCATCGACCATAGCAACTCTAACCTCTTCCGGCTGCGTTGCATTAATAAGCATTTTTTTCATGATTCTTTATCCAGTTGACGACGCAACTGGGCGGTGCGGAGACAAAAGCGTCTCCTGTACATGCGGTCCCGCCGTCTCCAGCGAGTGATCATGATGGGAGGCTTCCTGACCCTCCGTTATCTGGTCACACAACCCTCAGATATAACACCAGGGGCTTGATTCGCAATTCGCACCGCGCCATCTTGTGTCGCGGGTTTGTCTTTGTCTTCCGCGGGCCACTCAAACGTCCATTAGGTCCGGAGGGGGTCACGCGGTAGACTCGTAATCCGTTCATCGGGTAAGTAGGAGCGGGAAAAGCTCGACTTGGGCCAGCGATTTTGTGCTGGTTCGGG
>JABJAS010000273.1 GCA_018666055.1 Halieaceae bacterium
GCGACCGAAGTGAGCCAGCCATGATGTGGCTTGCTCTGCTCGTCGCGGTGCTCCTGTGGTGGTTGATGACAGGGCTTGCATTAATGAGTGTGCATCAGTCGCTGCGGAATCAACGCATCATCTTCGCTTTAGCGACCGTCTTTGTGATGTGGGCGTTAGTCGGTGTCGAATCGAATGCCACGCTTCACACGCCAATGGCGACGATTACGGGGTTCGCGATAGGACTGGGTATTTGGGGCTGGCTGGAGCTCAGTTATCTGATGGGCTTTATCACGGGCCCAGTGAAGGCACCTGCCACCGCGACACTGTCACAGTGGCAACGTTTTCGATACGCCTTAGGCACTACGATCTATCACGAGCTGTTGGTGGTTGGCGTGGTGGGTTTGGTGTGCGTGTTGGGAGCGGGGCTGCCTAATCCCACTATTCAAAATACGCTGGCCGTTCTGTGGTTGATGCGTTGGAGTACCAAGCTGAATTTATTTTTGGGGGTCCGGCATTTTAATAGCGAGTGGTTGCCAGCCCATATGAGGTACATTACCAGCTACTTGCGGCCGGGTAAAAATAGTTGGTTTATCTTCGTATCGACATTGTTGGCCGCATACTGCACCTACATCTTGTTCTTCTTCGGTCAAGTCGCCAATGAGCCAGCAACGGCACTGTCCTGCCTCCTGATTGCTTGGTTAGCCGCGCTAGCAGTACTCGAGCACGTTTTCCTGATGATTCCGATGGGTGAAACGGTGTTGTGGCGGTGGGCTAGAACCGATACTCGAGAGCCCTCTTAAACAATAACCCCCATAATAATAAAGATGTTTTTCCACGTTCTTCTTGACGCAGGCTTGGCAGAGGCCTAGTGTGAATTGGGCTCGTTATAAAAAGAAAAGAGCCGTTGGGCCGGCACTGACATTAAAGCGCTATCATTGCGAGTCAGTAATAAGCGGTCTGCCAAGAGGCAAAGGGGGCATAAAATGAAGTCATCCATGGGGGCATGGTCTTCTGCTAAGCCGACGTATCCGTTGGCTAGGCCAGAGAATAGTTTATCCTTAGGTGAAAACGCAGTGTCAGCAGATTCTGCGCTTTTAGAGCCTTATTTCGCGAAGGTAAGAGAAGATCGCGGCAAGTTAATCCTCAATGTGCACCTACCATTTTGTCCATCGCGCTGTTTTAGCTGCGATCGTGTGGCGGTGGTTGAGCATCAACCCGAAGCCCTAGAACGTTACGTCACGAATTTAGATCGTGAGTTGGCAATTGTCGCCGATGCGGTAGGGGCTGGACGCGAGTTAGCGCGGGTTCACTTTGGCGGAGGGTCACCGAACCACTTGTCAGAATTGGCCATCGCGACGATTTTTTCGTCGGTGAGTCGATATTTTTCAGTGGGAAACAATACGCAGATCGCGATGGAGTTGAATCCTCGCCGGACGTCGCGCGCGCAGCTCAATTTTTTGAAGGGGCTCGGTATCGGTCACGTGAAGCTAGAAGTGCGTGATGTTGATGCCACCGTGCAGCGGGAAATTGGGCGAGTGCAGTCGTTAGAGCTGCTCGAGGATGTTATTTCGATTGCCCACGGCGTGAACTTTGATTCTATTAGTATGGATTATCTCATTGGGCTGCCCGGGCAGACAGTAGAGTCTAGTGAGCAAAGCATCCAAGCGATGATTTCCTTGGATCCTGACAGCTTAGTTTGTTTGCCGTTTCATCGCCGAGAATCTGCTTTTCCGCATCAGATTGCAGTCGACACACAACAGCTTCCGTCCCTCGCAGATCGGCTCGCAATGTTTAATTCGGTCTCCGAGGGTCTCACCTCATCAGGATACGAATGGGTGGGGCTTAATTTGTTTGCGAAACCCGACAACGAACTGGCGGTGGCGCATCGCGAGGGGGATCTCTCGCTGAATGTATTGGGTTATGGCACAGAGGCTGAAGCGTCAGTCATTGGTATCGGTTTGGGTGCGCTCAGTGAGATGTCTGGGTTGATAGTGCAAAATCAGGTTGACCCGGCGCTATGGCATCGCGCTGTCGAATCGAGTGTTGTGTCAGCCGCCTCAGCAGTGTTCTCAGACGATAACGAGATACTGCGTCGAAAAGTCTTGAGAGGCCTCATTTGCCGACAACGGATACCGGCGGCCCAGCTCACCGCGTCGCAGCGGGAAGATTGGCTTACGCCGCTGGTCGGCCAGGGTTTTGCGGAAGAGGCAGATGGCGAATACTTTTTGACGGAGGTGGGACGGTCGGTCCTGCCCCACATTTGGACCGATTCTTCACCGGCATTTAGGGCCGTTTGACCGGCTTATTCACCCGCGCCGGGGCATTCTAAAAGGTAGCAGCAATTGCACCCACGTGCGACATAAGCGCGTGACGTCGAGACTCTCATGCATAAATTGCCCTTCGGGCCCACTTAGCTGGGAGCGGGTATAAAAGGGCGTATCTTCAAGCGTCTTGGCGACCGGCTGGGTCGAGATGGGTAGGCGAGCAGGACGAGATACGCGCCAGACAGGTGCTTTCGGTAGTTGTTGCAACGGTGGTGATGGAATGCGTTGAATAATGCCGTCGCGATTGATTCGGAGAGACACTTGTTTCTCACCGCCACCGCGCAATTGCACATCATAATGAATCTCACAATCTCCCTCTGACGAATGGCTTCGGCACCAATTCCACCCGTTGAAGCCGTGTTCTACAGGCGCAGTTCCGAGGTTCGAATCAACATAGGCAGCGCCTCGCCAAGACAGCGCCGGTCGATCCATTGTGACCTCAATATTGGCGATTGGAGCAAGGGGCCACCACCAATGATGGCCCTCTTGGTCAAGTTGAAAGCACTCTTTTGAGGTGTGATTGAAACGCACCTTGATCTCCCCATTGACGCGTTGCCCCCAGGGGCTGGACCGTTCGTCAACGGTGATCGTCAGTCCCTCTTCGGTGGTTGTAATCTGACTGGGCCCAATTGTTAATGCATGCGAGCGCTGGGTCAGCGCCTGCTGACCTCGCTCGGTCATGCACCACCGCGACTTCTGCGGCCCATAAAGAATCACGTTGAGGCTGACATGGTTCGTCGGAGAGCAATTGCCGCGCTGTCGTGCGCGAAAGTAATAAGGGGAAAAAACGCTGCCGATGAACGCAATGACAGTGACCCCAAAACGGCCGCATTCACTGAAGCCGTCGACATACCACCAGCGGTAGCCCGAATCCGGGACCGGCTGCGCAAAACCCAGTTTGGAAATTGCCATACCCGCTTCTTGGGGTGTGGCGGAGCGCATGGTTACCGCATCATTCATAGGGGTTGCACCGGGCCACTGAGTGGCGTAGTTTGTCACATAAATATAACACTAACACCTGTCATAATAATATGACGGTTCTGGGAGAAAGCTTCATGCAGGACCCAATACTCGACTGCGAAGACGATATCCGCGAGCACCTCGCCGAACATATTACTCAGCAGTGTCCGCCCCTGCTGGGTCAGGCAATGGAATATGCGGTGTTTCCGGGTGGCGCTCGGGTGAGGCCGCAGCTTTGTATGGCGGTTGCACTCGCTAACAATAGCAGTGACCGCGCGCTGGCTGCCGCCGCTGCGACTGCCGTCGAATTTCTGCACTGTGCCTCACTGGTCCACGACGATCTACCTTGCTTCGACGACGCCACACAGCGCCGTGGCAAGCCATCGTTGCACGCTAAATTTGGAGAAAGAATTGCTGTTTTGACAGGTGATGCGTTGATCGTTGCTGCATTCCAAACATTGGCGGTACACGCTATTCATCATGTCAGAGCAGAACGTGTGCCGCTGGTGCTATCGATTCTTGCTCGAGGCGTGGGCGCGCCCCATGGCATTGCCGCGGGTCAGGCGTGGGAGTGTGAGCCAGCAGTCGATGTCTCTCGATATCATCGCGCTAAAACCGGTGCGCTGTTTATCGCCGCAACCTGCGCAGGCGCGGCATCGGCCGGAGTAGACCCCGGTCCGTGGGTCAATTTAGGTGCCTGTATTGGTGAGGCATTTCAGGTAGCAGATGACATTAAGGACGCGGTGGGCAACCCCGAGATACTGGGCAAAGCCGTTGGCATTGATGCCAAGCTAGGACGGCCCAGCGCGGTCGGTGAACTGGGTTTGGATGGTGCAACAGCGCGACTGAAAAACTTGCTGGAGGAGGGCTTGGATAGCGTGCCTCACTGCTCAGGTAGAGACAGTTTGGTTAAGCTCGTTCGCGCTCAGTCGTCGCGGTTTGTGCCCGAAAAACTCGGCCGTACGGCGGCCTGATCGATGTTTGCCGATCACGATACTTGGTCTCAGCAGCAGCCAGCGCCCTCTGATTGGCGTTGCCGTTGGCGACTGTTTAGAAATCGTTTGCTTGCCGATCCGAAGTTTCAGCGATGGGCGGCTAGAACGCCCCTCGTTAAGCGCATTGCGAGTAAAAAGGCGACAGACCTGCATCATTTAACCGCAGGCTTTGTTTACACCCAAACCTTAACAGCCGTCGTGCAGTGCAATCTGCTAGCTGTGCTTCAGGGTCGGATTGAGTCCACTAAGTCGGTGGCAGCGATGTGTGGCTTATCATCTGCTGCGGCACAAACTTTATTGACTGCCGCCGCAGCATTGAAGCTCACCGAAGAAGTGTCACGCGGATTTTGGATGGTCGGTGAGCTGGGTGCCTCAGTGCTGGGCAATCCCGCAGTGGCTGACATGGTGAAGCATCATTCGGTGCTCTATCGAGACCTGGCAGATCCATTGGGCGTGCTGCGTCATCGCAGCAAAACGGGCTTGCGAGACTACTGGAGCTATGTGCCCGGCAGTGGGAGTCCTGATGAGGGTCATCGTGAATACAGTCAATTGATGAGTAGCTCGTTAGCGCTCATTGGTGACCACATTCTGAACAGCTACCCCCTGGATGGTTACCGTAGTCTGGTCGATGTGGCTGGTGGTACCGGGAATTTTGCTCGGGCTGTAAAGAAGCGCTACCCCGATTTGAGTGCCACAGTGTTGGACTTGCCTGAAGTGGTCACTGAGGCCAAGGATCAGGCATTAAATAGTTCAGTTCGGTTTGTCGCGACCGACATGTTTCATTCCCCTCTGCCTGCAGATGCCGAGCTTTTCTCTTTGGTGAGGGTGTTGCATGACCACGACGATCAGCCCGTAAGTCAGTTGCTGGCGCGTCTGCACTCAGCGTTGCGGCCTGGAGGACACTTACTCATTGCCGAGCCCATGGCGGGCACGGCGGGTGCGGAACCCATTGGAGACACTTATTTTGGCTTTTATTTGTGGGCGATGGGCAGCGGAAGGCCCCGTACCGCCGAAGAATTAAGGGCAATGTGCTTGGCTGCCGGTTTTACGGGCGTGCGTGAGTTCAAGACGCCCATCCCTGCTTTAACGCGATTATTGGTCGCCGAAAAGGCGGTAAACAGCTAATGATGCGAAACTTGTATTTTTTATTTGACACTTTCGAATGTTAATTTAGAATGACACATAAGCTGCAGTGTTATTACTCCCTGAAGCAGAGGGCGTTAATGGCCGATACAGCCAATAAAAAAAGGATGAAATAGCGCCACCATGGTAACGACGTCAACTGCGGTGGTTTTTGAGCAACCTGGAGAAATGTCGGTTCGCCGCGTCCAGTTGCCAGAACCCCACGCTACAGATTGCGTTGTGAA
>JABJAS010000274.1 GCA_018666055.1 Halieaceae bacterium
CTGCATGGCCGGCAGTGCGAGAATGGAGTCTGCGCGCTCTGGGTGACGCGGTGCCAACATCAACAGCGCATTCGGGGAGACGCTCCTCAAAGCCAAAAATGCCGTCAACACGGCCTCCTCCTCGCCGGGATGTGTACTGGCAGCCAGCCAGACAGATCTATCTCGCAGCGCCCCACCGAGTCGCTCCTGCTCCGCCTGGTAAGCCGCCTGCAACGCGAGCGGATCGACCGCAAATTTTAAATTTCCCGTTACAACGACCCGGTCAGGGCGTGCGCCCAGCGCGACCAGTCGCCTCGCGTCAGCCCGTTCCTGCGCCGCAATCACCGAAAAATGGGCGAGCGTCGGACGAATCACGCCCGATACGCGGGCATACCCTCTGGCAGACCGCTGTGACAGCCGAGCATTCAGCAGCACCATGGGTATGGCTTTGGCATTCGCCTCTGCCACCATGTTGGGCCAAATTTCAGTCTCGACCAATACGCCAACAAGGGGCTGCCAGTGAGTGAAAAAGCGACGCACCGCGCCCGGGGTATCAAAGGGGATCCAGTCACGGAAGACCCGCTCACCAAAACGCTGTCGAACTTGAGCGGAGCCGGTTGGCGTCGTCGACGTAATGAGCAGGGAGAGGTCGTCCCGATCACTCAGCAAACGCTCAATGATCGGCGCGATCGCCAACGTCTCACCAACTGAGACCGCATGAATCCATATCAGCTTATGTGGCCGAGACGCCAGCGCGCTGCCATACCAGCCTAGGCGACGCCATAACTGCGCTCGATAACCTGACTGATTTCGCCCGCGCCACCATAGACGCGCCAGAAAGAGTGGCACTAAGAGCCGCGTCACCCAAGAATAAGCAAGGCGATTAATAGGAAGGGACCACCGGTTTCGAACGCTCAAGACAATCGTATACTCTCAAACTGATCAGGGAGAGCCTACCATGCCACAGCCACCCCACACCGATGTCCGTGGATTTTTGCCAGACGACGAGGGCCTGCAACTTTACGAATGGGCACTGGCCGCTACCGCTGCTGGCCCCCTGCTGGAAATTGGCAGCTACTGCGGTCGCTCTACGATCTGGTTAGGTCAAGCCGCACAAGCGCGGGAAACCGCTGTATTTGCAATTGACCATCATCGCGGCTCCGAGGAGCATCAAATAGGGGAGAGCCATCATGATGCTGAGTTAGTGAGCGCCGAGGGGTTATTCGATACCTTTGCCGCGTTTCGTCGCAATATTGCCCAAGCTGGTCTCGAGCAGGTCGTCATTCCCATCGTCACAGGGAGTGCACAGTTCGCCGTCCATTGGACGGGCTCGTTAAGCGTGGTATTTATCGATGGCGGTCATAGCCTCGACGCAGCACTCGCTGATTATCGCAACTGGGCACCGCGTATCGCACCGGGCGGGATCCTGGCCATTCATGACGTTTTTCCAGACCCCGCTGACGGTGGTCAAGCGCCTTACACTATTTGGAGGCTAGCTCAACAATCGGGACTCTTTGCCCCCGAGGGGACCTTGGGCAGCCTGCGCGCCCTCCGTCGACTGGCGGGCTGACCCACTCGCTAGACCCCCGCTTCCAGCGCAGGTACTTCCAGCGCAGGTAATGGTAGCGGATCAGCCAGAGCCGATCCCATAAATAAGCGACAGGCTGCGGTGTGCTCGGTCAGTGCGTCAGCTGCCAATAAGACGGCACCGGCGGTCCAAGTGGGCTTTTCTAACGGCCAAAGCGTTCGCTCAACAAACTGATAGCCAGTCCACCATGCGCCATCGTCATCTCGCCACTGCGCCAACCAGCTGAACAATTCAGCTGCCTGGTCTCGCTGTCCCGCCGCCAATAGCGCCAAGGTCAACTCGCAGGATTCTGCGACGGTGGCCCAGGGCTGGTGATTTTCGCAGCGACAGCCAATCCCGGGCTCAACAAATTCTGACCAACGACTGCTCAACCGCTGCTGCGCTGCTTCGCCTTCCACCACACCGGCTAAGATGGGATAAAACCAGTCCATCGCGTACCGAGACTTGCTCTCCCAAGTGCGATCGAAACGCGCTGGCTTATGTCGTAATGCCTCGCCGAGTCGCGATCTCGCGTTTTCCCAATGATCCTTTTTTTGACCCAGCTGATCGGCGATCAATATGCCGCACTCCAGCGATTTGTAAATAGAACTGCAGCCAGTCACCAATGCGTCACCCAAGGGCGCACCCGCACTATCCACTGCCCAATCAATCTCGCCTTCTGGGCCCTGATAACGCAATACAAACGCTAGTGCGCGCGCAACGACAGGAAATAATTGCTCTAGGAATTGTGGGTCTTGCGCAATCAAAAAATGATGCCAAACCCCTGTCGCAATATAGGCCACGTAATTGGTTTCTCGTCGTTCCACTGATCGATCGGGTTGGCCACCGCGATAGCAGGCCCACCAGCTACCATCGACGAGTTGAGTGTTTGACAACCATCGATAGGCGCGCTCTGCCGCATCAATTTCACCAGCAATACTCAGCGCCATAGCCGCCTCGGTATGATCCCAGGGGTCAGTGTGCCCCCCCTCGAACCACGGTATTTCGCCAGATGACCTTTGAGTATTCAGGATAAAGTCGACCGTTGGTCGCAACCAGCTATCAGGATACGGTCCGCCGTTCAGTCGCATCGTCTGTACGTGTCGCTCCGTCATCATGCGGGCTTAGTAAAATACAATGTGATGCTTTTACCCATAAACGGATTGAGTAACCCGTCAATCGCGCGGGTTAACCACGGCCTTTTCATCAAGTCCCATACGAGCAAGCGATGATAGGCTTTAACCAGCCAAGGCTCCCGCTCGAGGCGCCAAAACAGACATTTCAACCACCAGTAAGGCACGTGTAAGGCGTGGGCATTGCCCCTACCATCACAAACAAAGCCCAAGCGCTCCACTTCACGACGGAGATGCGTCGCGTCAAAAATACGAATATGCCCACCGGGGGTCGTTCGATACCCCTCACTCAAACGCCAGCAAATCCACTCTGTCCATTGGCGCGGCACACTGATCCCCATTTTGCCGCCGGGCTTTAAAACCCGCATGGCCTCCTCCAGCACCGATAGATAGTTTGGAATGTGCTCTAAGATCTCACTGGCAATCACAACGTCGACGGTATTATCGGCGATGGGTAAGGCGGTGGCATCACCCACCCCAAATCCAATCTCGCCCTGAGGCGCATGGCACTGCATATCGTGCGTTCGCTCGGTAGCCGTCGCTAGCGCCGTTTCAGAGAGATCGATACCCACTGCATGAACGCGGGGCAAACAATACGCCGCCAACGAATGTCGACCCTCACCACAACCGATATCCAAGCACAGATCACCGGGTTTCAGCGCCAATAGGTCTAAGTCCAGCGTCAACATAAATCAATGCATCGCTGGTACTGCTCGACCATCAGCCGTGCGCAGACAGACCAAGAGAACGTGCGGTGCGCTCGTTGTTGCCCGCGATTGATCAGCTCAGCGGCTAAACCAGCATCGGATAACACCGCATCGATAGCTTCAGCAAGCGCTTTGGCATCGCCCGCAGGCACTAATAACCCGCCATCGCCCACCACCTCCGCTAGGGCACCACCATCACTCGATACCAGAGGGATACCCGACGCCATCGCTTCGACAGCCGGCAAGCCAAATCCCTCGTAAAGTGATGGCACCACTGCCACCGTGCTCTCTGCGTACAGACGAACAATATCGGCGTGAGAAACACCGCCTACAAAGTGAATGCGGTCACCGAGTTGTAGCTGACTGATCAGCGCCTCGGTGTCACCCCCAGGCTTCGGAGAGGCAATTAACATCAACTGCAGTGCCGGTCGGTCGACGCTGAGTAATTTGAACGCCTGTAACAGCACAGCTAAGCCTTTTAAGGGCGCGTCAGCGGACGCCGTCGCGATCAACTGGTCAGATTTTCGGGTGACAGCCGGCAACGCTCGAAACAACTCCGTGTCGACCCCATTGGGTATGACCTGTATTGCATTGGGCAGCACACCAAAGTCAGTGGCAATGTCAGCGGCCGACGCAC
>JABJAS010000275.1 GCA_018666055.1 Halieaceae bacterium
CCCGTTCACAATGAACGGCTGGGTAACCCCCGCCCTTGGGATACCACTGAATATTGGCATGCTGTGAAAACCAAAGCGCGCCCAGTCCATCGGCGCCGGCGCTGTAGTAATAAGTCTGGATATAGGCTTTAACATGTTCGATGAGACAGTCAAAAAACGTCTCGAACTGCCCGTATGACTTTATGGATAGGGTGATGTCGAGGGAGTCCTTCATGGACTTGTCGACACGGGGATTCTCACCGAGTCTACCCGGCTGTGCCTGATGACGGTTGCGCTCAAAGAATTCAACAATGTCGTCACACACCGAGGGGTCGATGTCATAGGTTTCAATGAAAGTGCTAACAGCCATAGATTCTGTGCCAAAAAGCCCGTGAGCCGACGATGAATATCCCCATGCTCTCCTACAGTAAAAAAATAAACAAGCGATCGGATCCTAGCTCATCTTCATGAGAACGAACAGGCAGCTCGCAACCGGTCCCTGCAGGTGGCTCCCAACAGGGCACCACCTGTCACGCCGCCTCGCTTCAATAAAGAGGACTCCGTCGCAACGACAGTTAGTTAACAAGAGAACCACCTAATAACCTGCGGCATGGGCTGTTGGGTACTGTCTCTCAACGATGAGCCGATATGAATACCAAGCCAAATACCGCGAACGGATTTTCAGAGCAATCAATAGGCGCTAGCCGTGCTCATCCAGCTCAGTCACTAGAAATAAGTGGAGACACCCATCGCCTACAGGGCGTTGACTTGACGATTACATGGGATTGCAGCCGATACCGTCAGCAATGTCGATTCCAAACGACGCTAAAATTGCGCGGCGCTCTCGCCGCTCAACCTGTGGAACCGTTCTCTAGGGCAATGGTCTGACACCGCTAAAGCCTAGTTTTAGGGTAGCGTCCGGGCTCCTCTGGAGGGCAGTGACTCGCTTTCATCGACAGAAGATCCCCCGACTACCTCTTTGGTCATGGACATCAAGCCGTAGCTAGTCGATCATCTTTGGCTCGGAAAACCGATGAGCCAATCATCAGGCAAGCGGAGTCGATATGGGGAGAAGGTTGAGTCAATCCGTGAGCGCGTTCGACGACGATGGCGTGCGGCGGGAGATTGTATGCTAGCGCAGAGGCTTCAGCAGGCCGCGGGCTTTCTGCAGGCCAATAACTACCAACAGGCGCTTGATGCGCTGACTGAGATTGAATCCTCTGGGGCGGAGTCCGCTGATTTTTGGCAGCTGCTGGCGCTGGCGCACAAAGGATTGGGTCAACTCAAAGACGCTGAGGGCAGCTTCTTAAAAAGCGTGCAATTACTTCCGCAGGCACGCGTGCTAACGAATCTTGCCAATTTATATCGCCAACAGCGCCGCCATAAGGAGGCTGAGACCCGGTATCAGCAAGCCTTAGGGTTGGACCCAAGCCATCTACCCGCCCGGGTTAACTACGGTCAGCTGCTGTTGGAGATCAAGCAACTTAAAGCATCAGCGCAGCAGTTTTCTGCTGCGCTTGCTTATAGGCCAGAGCATCTGAATGCGCAGATAGGATTGGCGCAGGCCTCGCAAAAGCTCGGGGATCACGAGACTGCCTTAGCGCTCTTCCGTAAGGTGCTGTCGGTTGATGAAAATAACACCGCAGCACTCAATGGCTTGGGCATATCGCTGAAGACACTTGGGCATGGCGGCGAGGCCGTGCTCAAACTGCAGAAGGCGCATCAATTGGCCCCAGATTCGGCGGAGGTGTTGCTCAATCTGGCCAGCGCCTTGGCTGTTGCCGATCGATCCGAGGAAGCAGTGGCCGCCTACGAAGCGATGTTGAGGCGAGATCCTGATAATCCCGAGCTACACGACTATTTCAATGGCTATCTGGGCGTGATCAGGCATCCCGACTACCTGAGGTCCTATGACGCGGCACTGGAGCGATACCCGGGGGACCCTCGATTCGCGGTTCCACTTGCCAGAAGACACTTGCTGGGAAATCGCGGCCAAGATGCTATTCACGTTCTGGAAACCGCGTTATCTCAAGGCGGAGAGTCTTCGTCCTTAAATTGTGAGCTAAGTCATGTATTGCGAGAGCAGGGAGAATTTGCGCAGGCGCTCGAAAATGCCCGATCCGCGGTTAAAGCTAACCCGTCCCCCGGCAGTGAACGCGAGCTTGCCACCACCATCATGGCGGCGGGAGCTGACTACCAAGAAGCACAAGCGTTACTGACATCACTGGTTGAACGGTTTCCTCTGGACCAAGGTTTATGGGCGTTGTACACCACAGCGCTGCGCTACACCGATAACGCAGCGGCTTACCGCTCTCTGGTAGATTACGACACAATGATTCAGGTGCGGGCGATCTCTTGCCAACAAGACTATGCAACTCTGGCGGACTTTCTCGACTTTATTCGCCAGTCTTTGTTGGGCTTACATATCACCAAACAACATCCTGTTGAGCAGTCGCTGCTCCATGGCACACAGACATTGGATGATCTATTCAGCCGTCGAGAACCGGCTATTGAGCAATTGACGGCGGCGTTAGCTGAGCAGTTGACGCCCGTGATCGCGGCGCTGCCAAAACATACCGATCACCCCTTCTATAGGCGCAATACCGGGGAATTTAACTTTTCTGATTCGTGGTCAGTGCGCTTGTGGCGCGATGGCTTTCACAAGAATCATTTTCATTCCCGGGGCTGGCTGAGCAGTGCTTTTTACCTGACGGTCCCGCCGGAGGTCGCACAGAGGGGCGAGGGCTGGATTAAATTTGGCGAGCCTGGCTTTCGCACTAGGGAACCGCTAGGGGCTGATTATTGGGTAAAACCAATAGAGGGTGCTTTGGTGGTTTTTCCCTCGTATCTCTGGCACGGCACCGAACCCTTGCATACCGCGAGCGAGCGTATGACCGTAGGCTACGATATTCTGCCGGCCTCCCACTGAGCCGGTTAGTGATATTGCGAGCCGCGCCGTTCAATCCTTGTGCTATCGCGCTCCCGCAGAGCATGCTTTCGGCATTTTCTCTGAGCGATTTTCGAGTAGAGCCAGAATTAACTCGTAGCGCCGCGAAATATGTAATGCGTTAGCTCGCTGCTGCTGTGAACACCGCTGTCAATGAAAGCAACAAAAACCCCCTGATCTTCAGGACGGACGCTGCCGCTTATCAGGCCGGCAACCTTGGAGGTATTGGCTCATCGAGCGCCGCATCAAAGAGCCTTCGAAGAGGCGCTTCGTAATACCGCCAACGTCCTTTCCGGCCAGTGCTCAAAGGCTCTCTTACCTGCCAAACGCTCGCCGTACGAACCGAGTTATTGAGCTTGTAAAACGCTAAACACGCCGGGTCCCATCGCTCGCCAAGCCAGGCAAAGAGCTCCTGCAGCGTCGACTCAGGATCTTGCACCAGCGCTTCGTAACTGACTCTTTTTATCCTGTCAGGCAACGCCTCGATCCAAAAATCGGCTATTTGTTGACACAGGCAGATGTGATCGGCAATCGCCGCCGGCTCGGTTGCGTAACCGTGTTGAGGATGAAGGCG
>JABJAS010000276.1 GCA_018666055.1 Halieaceae bacterium
GTTCGTGCTGACCGCTACGCCGCGAATTTCCTCGATTTCACCGCGGGTTATGGGCTGACGATAGGCAATGAGTGACAGGGTCTCCATTAATGCACGCGAATATCGCGCGGGGCGCTCTTGCCATAACCGCGCGACCCAATCTGACAAGTTTTGACGGACCTGAAATCGATAGCCCGACGCCACTTGAACCAGCTCATAACCGCGGTCCTCACAGCGTTCGCCAACGATCTTTATCGCACTCCGCAACTCCTCGATGGACGGCCGCTCCTCTTCTTCGAACAAAATTGCCATGCGTTGCAGAGACAGGGGCTCCCCTGCCGCGAGCAGAGCGCCCTCGAGAATTTGCACCAAACCCGCTTCCATTTTCACTCCGACTTTACCTTGATGTGGATTGGACCGAATCCCTCTGTTTGGACTAATTCAATCAGGGATTCCTTCATCAATTCCATCAGCGCTAAAAACGTGACGACGACGCCCAGACGTCCCTCCTCAGGTCGAAACAACGTCACAAAAGGGACGAATGCATCGCCTTTAAGCGTCTCTAAAACCTGCGACATCCGCTCGCGCGTCGACAAGGATTCTCGCTGAATCTGATGGCTTTGGTACATCTCAGCACGACGCAATACCTCGCTCAGCGCCAGCAGTACTTCGCGCATATCGACCTCAGGCAGCGGCCGCTCCGATCGAATGTCGGGCGGAGCGGCAGAGGCCTGCCACAGCTCGCGCTCTAAACGAGGTAAGGCCTCGAGATCTTCCGCTGCCTTTTTAAAGCGCTCATATTCTTGCAGACGACGGACCAGATTAGCGCGCGGATCTTCCTCATCTTCTTCGTTTTCCGTGGCTCTAGGCAACAGCATCCGTGATTTAATTTCAGCCAGCATCGCCGCCATCAACAGATATTCGGCTGCCAGCTCGAACTGCATGGCATCCATCAGTTCAACATAACGCATGTATTGCTCGGTGATCTGTGCCACGTCGATATCCAAGATATCGAGATTTTGTCGACGAATGAGATAGAGCAGTAGATCAAGAGGCCCCTCGAACGCCTCTAAAAACACCTCCAGCGCCTGCGGTGGGATATATAAATCTTTGGGCAGCTCGGTCACGGCTTGTCCTCGCACCATCGCGAAGGGCATTTCGGCCTGCTCCGGACGGGCAGTGGGCTGTTCGGACACAGCGTCTACCGTCTCGTGGGACCCGTTTTCCTCAGTGGGCTTGGGCGATTGTTCAGGGGATTTCGTCACAGGCGGAGTATACCCTTAGGCAATCTCAAAGTCGCTGACATCGCCTAATCCCCGTCTGAGAATGGCGGGCACGGATGTGGTCAAATCGATGACGCTGGTGGGTTCTAATCCACAAAATCCACCATCAATAACCAAATCCACGTCATGCTCAAGTTGCTGACGAATATCGTAAGGGTCAGATAGGGGTAGATCATCGCCGGGTAGGGCCAAGGTCGCACTCATCAAAGGCTCACCGAGCGCGTGCAATAATGCCTGAGGAATAGGATGATTCGGCACTCTTAGCCCGATCGTCTTTCGCTTGGGTTGCACCAATCTTTTGGGGACATCGCGTGTGGCCTCGAGAATAAAAGTGAATGGCCCCGGTGTTGCATGGCGCAGTAATCGATAAACAGCATTATCAACGCGAGCGTACGTGCCTAATTCTGAGAGATCCCGACACACCAACGTAAAGTTATGATCATCTTGCAAGGCACGGATTCGGCGGATCCGTTCAACCGCTCGCTTATTGCCCAACTGGCAGCCCAGTGCGTAAGCCGAGTCGGTGGGGTAAACCAGAACCCCTCCTCCCTGAATGATCGCCACCGCCTGATTGATAAGACGCACCTGCGGTGTCTCGGGATGTACCGCGAAAAACTGGCTCATGTCATTGCCTCGTGCGCATGGGGGATGACTGCCAGCACAGCGCTTGTCTTCCACCGCTCGCTCCAGATACCACTATCAACAGCGTGCCCTGTGGAGAGCAGATTGCCAGAGGCATTAGCGCTATCTATAGTGTTTCCCAAACTCCCACACCCTCCGGCATCTCTGCGATGCTCACGCCTAAACCCGCGCCATAAGGCGTGTCACGATGAAAATCTGAACCAACCGAAACGCGCACATTGCGGTCAGAAGCCAACCGCCATAACTGCTCACTCTCACCCGCCTTAGGCCGCCCATTAATGATCTCAATGGCTCCCCCTCCTGCTTCACAAAAAGCATCGGCCAGCGCGCGGAGCCGCGTCGCTGTCATGCGGTAATGTAGTGGGTGCGCCAGCACTGCCACTCCCCCAGACCGGGTGATCACCTCAACAGTGTCCTGAAGACTCGGCCACAAAATAGAAATATCTCCCGGCTTTCCGCTACCGAGAAATCGTTTGAATGCTTCCTGCTCACTGGCCACGTGCCCTGCTGACATCATCCAACGCGCGAAGTGCGGACGCCCAATTTGCGCTCCTGCTGCAACCGTCAACGCGCCCTCGAGCGCCCCGTGTATACCCGCCCGTTCAAGACGGTGTGCGATACGCTCGGCACGGTCCTTCCGCGCGGCATCCAACACCACCAGGTGCGCCTTCATATCGGTTGCCTGCACCTCAAAACCTAACCCCACAACATGAATGCCAACTCGACCCCACTGGCACGATAGCTCCACACCACTGATCAGATCTAAGCCGGGCGGACTTTTCTGACAAACGCTAAGGTAACCTTGTACCGTGTCGTGATCCGTCAACGCGAGACGGCTGACACCCTCAGCCGCTGCTCGCTCAATCAGATCTGAGGCAGAAAGCGCACCATCGGAAGCGGCACTATGTGTGTGGAAGTCTATCAAGGCAATCTCTACACTGCGCTCAAACAGGGTGGCAAACCGCCCCTGAGCTGAGAAGGAGAGCGGGATTGTCTAACATAGCAACGGCGAAGGCGAGCGCTAGCACGCTGAATCAGACGACTTCATGAAACAAATCCTAGAATTTTTGCCCATAGTGCTATTTTTTGGCGCCTATCAGATGTCTGGCGAGACGCTGACCGTGGGCGCTTGGTCGCATACCTTCGACGGCATTTTCAGCGCCACTGCGGTCTTGATGATCGCCACCATCGGGGTCTGGCTCGTCATGCTCGCCATCACACAACGCAACGATAAGCGACTCATGTGGATGATGGTGGCGGTGGTCGTTTTTGGAACGGCAACGTTAGTGCTGCGAGATCAACGATTCATTCAATGGAAACCAACAGTCTTTAATTGGGTGTTGGCCGCGCTGTTTTTCGGCTCTCAGTTTGTCGGTGAGAAAACCTTACTGGAGCGACTGCTCGGCCAACAGCTGGTCCTCAGTGAGGTCATTTGGAAGCGCCTCAATGCGCTGTGGGTGACGAACTTCATAGCGGTTGGCGCGCTCAATATTTACGTCGCCTACCAATATGAAGAGGCTTTTTGGGTATCCTACAAGCTGTATTCCAGCATTGGCTTCACGGTGCTACTGATGTTGCTCACGATAATGATCGTGGCACCTCATCTAAAAGCCGAAGACCAGGATACTGATCCAACACGAGATTCATCATGACATTATTCACTATCGCTAGACGCGCGGCGCTGATGCTGCCATTCCTATCGTGCTGTTGGTCAACCACCCTCGTAGCTCAGGAAACGCGATACATAAGCGATATGGTGCTGGTGCCAGTTCGCAGCGGACCGGGATCTGACTACCGCATCATCAACCGAGGTCTTCCCTCCGGTACGGTCCTGATCGTGTATGGAGAGAACGATGATGGTGAGTGGATCGATGTAGAAAGTCCGGGGGGCACTAGGGGTTGGATACGCGCTCAGTATCTGCAGACAGATCCCCCTGCCGCGCTACTCATCAATGACCTCAGAGTGAAGCTGGAACAACTCCGAAGCGAACGAAATCGATTAGTTAGCCAACTTGACGAAAGTTCATCTGAAGCACAAGAAGCTGGTGGCATGGTGGAACAGCTGGAGAGCGCACTCGAAACCACTCGCGCTGAGCTCACTGAAATCAAACGCGTCTCAGCGGCAGCGATCGAACTGGATCTGATGAACCAGCAACTGGTCGCTGAGCTAGAGTCGGAAAGATCCGAAGCGGATCTGCTGCGCTTGGAAAATGTGCGATTACGAGAGCGTATTAGCAACAATCAAATACTGGACGGTGCTTTAGCCGTTCTACTCGGAGTCATTTTGGCTGTGATTACACCGCGACTGTGGCCTAGAAAAAGACGACAAGACGGCTGGTCTTAATCAAGGAGAACGACATGAATTCATATCCCGCTTGCTTGCGCCCACTGAGCGCCCTGCTCGTCGCCTTATGGCTGAGTATCGGGGCGTTAAATGTGTTCGCCGAGACGTCGCCGGACGCGAACCCCAAAGTGCTCGTGAAAACCACTGACGGTGACATTACGGTTGAGCTGTTCGCAGATAAATCCCCCATTACCGTCGAGAATTTCCTGCGCTATGTCGATGATGGCTACTATGACGGCACCGTGTTTCATCGAGTCATCAGCAACTTCATGATCCAAGGCGGCGGCTTCACCTCTGCGCTGGAAGAAAAGCCGACTCGCGCCCCCATTGTCAATGAATCTCGCAATAAGCTGCATAACACTCGCGGCACGCTCGCCATGGCGCGCACTAACGATCCCAATTCTGCGACGGCTCAGTTCTTCATCAATCAACGTAGCAACTTACGACTCGATTGGACGCCCAGCAGTGAGGGCTATACCGTCTTTGGTGAGGTGGTCGACGGCATGCAGGTGGTCGATATCATCTCGCTATCCGACACGGGCCCCGCGCCCGCCAAAACAGCTGCTGGCGCCACCACTTTTCAAGACGTCCCTGTCAAACCCGTTTCGATTTTATCCATTAGCCGCATCACGCCATGACACAGCTCAGTATCAATCTCAATAAAATAGCGCTGATTCGCAATGCTCGTGATACGGAGCATCCTGATCCCTGCGAGTTCGCGGCGAGCGTGATTCAAGCGGGAGCGCACGGCATTACCGTGCACCCAAGACCAGATCAACGACATATCAGAGCGGAGGATTGTGTTCGACTGGCCACTATAGGCGGCACCGAACTCAATATTGAAGGCAATCCCTTTGCGGCAACACAGCGCGCTCCGCGCGCGGGCATTGGGGATTATCCTGGGTTCTTGGCATTGATCGAGAGAATCCGGCCTGAGCAGGTGACGCTGGTGCCGGATGGCGATGATCAACTGACCTCTGATCACGGCTTTGATATCACTCGTGATGGCGATCGTTTACTCCCTGTTGTTGAGCA
>JABJAS010000277.1 GCA_018666055.1 Halieaceae bacterium
CTTTGCCAGCTTTGCTGTCACGCGGACATCGGGCTCGCGAAGATCGACAGACGGTCGATTTCGTCCCACCTGACGATAGCGATCTACAATCGCGTCCTTGACTTTTTGAGCGCCAAATTGGGCATTACGGATGGCTTCAGAACGACCAGAGAAATCGACCATCAACGACCCGCTCTCTCGAATGTGAGCGCCCCAATCCAGCCCTGTGACCGCCTCATAGATGTCGTCGGTGGAGCGCACGTCAAAGGCGCCCAGCTGAAGAATGACTCGGTTCGCCAGTCGGCTCCACAGACACACCCGATAGGCCAAGGCCAGCGTGCCCGTGAAGGACACCCCAACCGGCCTCTCGACCACTTCTTCTGCGCCAAAGCTCAATAACTCCTGCGCTAAATACACACCCACGCCGGCTGGAGAAGTGGCGAGATACTGCTGTTTCATCATTCTTCTAAGCCTTGCTCTGCGGCAAATATATCCCGCAGCAAACGGCGCCACGTTTCATATTGGACATCCAGTGTACCCTCGAGTGTCACGACGCGATCGGCAGTCTCAATCACACTGGGCTGCGTCTCTCCATCTAGCGCCTTCGCCAGCTCAAACCAAGCTTGCTCCTGCATTCGGTAAGAGCGATACGCGGCGTATTCAGCTTGCATGCGGGCGTATCGGCTGTCATCTGAGCGATCACCGCGAGCACGAACGCGCGCTTCATAAGCGTCCAACCAATAGGCCTGTTCGCGGCCCGCTTCACGCCATAACGCATAGGTTCCCCCGGCTCGCTCCCACAACGCAACATATTGCTCATCAACGGTGTCACAAAATAGGTACTCCTGATTCCGAATGCGATCCACTCTTCGCATCATCGGATCGTTGTCTGCCGGCAATCTCTGCAACTCCCACTTTCCATCTACCTGCTCTGCCAAACCTAAGAACGCATCGGGTGACAGCTGCTGGGCATATCGCACCTCAGCCAGAGAAAGTAACGAGGCACGATCGCGCTCCCCTTGCTGCTGCCACCATTGCAACAACCGGTTACTGATGGCGTTGAACAGGTCCGCAAAACCCTCGCCCGCCACGGTTTCTCGATGGCCGATCACATGATCAAATACCACAGTGCCAGCCGCATCGATTGCGTTCACTTGTAATACCAGATCTCGACCGTCAGATTCGATGATTTGGCTGCGTATATTGACCGGGACCAACGCCGACGTCACGGGGACCATTCGTACCACCCCCCACTGGTTACTCGCTACCAGCGCATCCCGTAACTGACCTGCCAATAACTTAGATTCGAGCCGGCGCACAGCGGCTGTTGGACTGTCATCCTCTGCATCGACACCGGGATTAAAGAGCACCACCCCCACATCGAGCGCGGGAGTGCTGGGCCGATCAGCGACCAGTAGCACCTCCCCCTCCCAAGGGATCATCATCGACTGCTTATTCTGTGGGCTTGCAGTGGTGTTTTCAGTGGCTGGCTGTGTCGCGCAGCCGCTCGCCCATAAAAACGCTAACGCGACGGTCCATAGGCACCTCACAACGAGGCATCCGAAGGGACAGGCTCGGTGCTACAGACACGCCCCCGGGACAGCGTATTGATGCATTGATACCCCCGATTACTGGGTTCAAAACGGGCAAAAATACGGCTCACCTCAAAATCCCGCTGGGTCCCGCGAGTAGTGAGCCTGGTTCGTTGGGCGAGCAGCGCGCCATCGGCGGAGCGCACAAATCGATGCCGTATCGACAAGCCCTCAGGCAATTCGATGGAAAAATGTAATTGCTGACCATCCCACCAACACGTTTCTTGGCCTAGTTGTGTGACAGACGTCTGTCCATCGCGAATGTCACACACCAAGGCAAAGCTATTTTCGCGATCAATACGGACAAAAGCGATATCTTGATGCACCACCAATAAATCAGACCCGGTAACCAACTCGGCCATTTTTGCCAGCGCGAGAATCGTATCGACGTCACCGAGTGGCGGCCCCTGATACGTCACGCCTCTCTCCGCTGCATCGCGTTGACGCCGCGCTTGACGCTGGATATCACGAAACGTGCTGTTGAGCTGGGTCTGAACGCTGTCGCTGCGGGCGTAATCGACTTCCCAATGCCCTGAAAAATCTGCGACAGGCGTGTCAGCCACACGTTGTTGTGGTGTCGTGCTGACCCCACAACCGCACACCACTAAAAAGGTACACAGCGTCATCGCCATGCGGACAAAACAGTACCGCCCAAGACTTGCGTTACTCAGCATAAACCCCGACACATCCTGCGAGCCCGTCGACACCGCATTCGGATCGACTCATGATAAGACTATTGTCACAACGCAATACCTCTGGATGAGCGTGGGTGCCCAGGCGAAAAGAGAAGAGTTAACGACTGCTAGTGAGCGTGTCGTGCACTGCCCCACATATTGAAAGCGGCTATCCGTGGTGTTCCCGGCAGGTACATTTGATCTAACTGCTGCACGGCGAAGCCCGCGCTTTCGATCCATTCAACGATGGGCCGGTTAATATTACAGCCACCGAGAAGTCGTCGCCACAGAGGATTGATACGTTCTTGCCAGCTTGCAACGCCTGGATCGGGTGCCTGGCCATGCTCGCAAAAAACCAAACTGCCGCCCGGTTTTAAGACGCGTCCTATCTCGGCAAGCGCAGCGTGAGCATCGGGAATCGTGCACAAACTGTAAGTCATGAGTACCGTGTCGAATTGCGCAGCAGGTAGCGGCATCTTTTCTGCAGATCCCTCGACAAAATCGAGAGGCACACCGACTTGCGCAGCCCTCGAAGCAGCCAGCCGCCAACTGGTCTGACAGGGGTCGATCCCCACGATGGACTGAACGCGCTGTGGATCGTAATACGGCAGATTGTGGCCCGCTCCCATGCCTATCTCGAGCACATTGCCCTGAGCTTGGGGGACCACTTTTTCCCGCTGCTTGAGGATCGGCTTGGTTCCGCAAGCACAGGTCACCAATCTGGGGACAATTTTGTCGTTATAGAAACCCATCTGTCACCTGCTCTGTTGTTGTGTTCCGCCAGTGTAAACAGACTCAGCGTCATCAGCGACGGTTTTTGTCGTCTCCGCAAAGACCCTACTCTTTGGGGTTCGCTGCAGCACCGTGTGACCCGCGGGCGGCATCGGCACGCCGCTCTAATGAAGCTTGGATAGCCGCTTCCTGCTGCGCCAAGTTGATCGGGCGCTCTTCTTCCGGATATGCTTCAGGGTCAATCCGTCGCATCTCCTCCTCTATCCAGGCCTCCACCTTCTCCATCATCTCGCCCGGACTGCCAGCGGGGTCTGGCACAATGGGCGCGCCCAGCGAGACCTGAATCGTTCCAGGAACGAATGTGAAACTTTTACGAGGCCAGCACCGGGCGGACGCCACCGCAATGGGCACAATACTGGCACCAGTGGCCATGGCGAGGCGCGCAGCACCCGTTTTATAGATGCCCTGCTGACCTCTCTCTGACCGAGTCCCCTCGGGAAACATAATGACCCACTTACCCCGATCCATCAGTTGCTCGCCCATTGATGCGACTTTATTCCAGGC
>JABJAS010000278.1 GCA_018666055.1 Halieaceae bacterium
ATAATAGTCGTATCAATGCAGTGCTTCACTAGCCACGGCTTGAGTGGCGTCTCGTAAAAAATCGAAGGTGCGGTTTTAATAAACTCAAAAACGTAATCTTCTTCACGAATCCGAGGGTCAATCTCAGTACAGGGATGACCGTGATAAAAGCTACCGTCGTAAAGCGAATCAATTTTCCAATACACCATTTCATCCGGTCCGCCCCATGACACCGCACAAGAAGCAGCAGGGATGTTATGGGTCTTGCAGGCGGCGAGCAGGGTCGCTGTATTGTCGACTGCGCGCTGAACGTGATCGCTTCGTCCCAGCGGATTACTCGCATCGGTAAAGCCGAGCTGAAAATCCACCATGAGCAGGGCTGGCCTTTCGCCAAAACCGATATCCCGTTGCCCATATCCCGCTTGTGCAAACTTATCCATTCCCCCTCCTCAAAAAGATCTCACGCGCTATGAACGCAATATGACTTAGAATGTACGAACATTTCAAGGATTCCGGTTCTCATGAGCACACCCAGTTTCGTCGACGCGTTTAGCCAGCAGTTCACCCTTGATCCCGCGCAAACCGCATTACTGATAATCGACATGCAAAATGCCACCGGTAATCGACACATGGGCCTTGGCAAATTACTCGCAGATCAAGGCAGCAGTGATTCAGCCCAGTACCGCTTCGACCGCATCGAACAGCTATTGATCCCCAATATACAAAAGCTTATCGAGGGCTTTCGCACTGCTGGCGCGTCGATTATCTGGATAACCTATGGCGCCAATGCCAGAGACGCCAGCGACGCTCCGCCGCATATCGCACCGATCATTAAAGCTACTAATAATATTGCCGGTCAGCCCGAACACGAAGTCGTCGATGCATTAAAACCAGGTCCCGATGATTTGGTGCTGAACAAAACCACCCAAGGTGCCTTCCGTTCAACAGCACTCGACAGCGCATTGCGCGCTTTAGGGGTGACAACGGTGGTCTCCACCGGCGTCTCCACCAATAATTGCGTTGCCATGACATCAATGGAAGCCTGCGATTTGCAGTACCGAGTTGTCGTGGCGAGCGATGGGACGGGCACAGACAGTGAAGAAATGCAGCAAGCGACACTGACCATGCTGAAGCGGTTATGGGCTCGAGTACTGAGCACGGATGAGATCCTCGCCGAACTCCACACTTCAGGCGACACCCCCTGACGCCACCAGCATCAAGCCATTGGGTCGGAAGCCTGTTGGTTGCATCCGGTGCCATTCTCCTTGCGGGAAAAGGGCTCTTCGCGAAAGCGCTATACGCCATGGGGCTATCATTTCATGACGTCGCTGCGATCAGGTCCGTGCTTGCCGTACCTGGCTTCGCACTCCTTGCTTGGCTCTACCGTAATAATATTAGCAGCTCTGCGGATCGCATCACTCACCGGAAAGATCTATTGATCGCCGCCGGTGTCGGTCTGCTCTGCTACTACCTCGGTGCGTTGGCTAATTTTTATGCGCTCACCATCGTTGCTGCCAGCGTAGAACGGCCCTTGCTATTTGCCTACCCGATCTTTGTGGTCCTCATCACCACTGTAATGCACCGCCGAGCGCCCTCGGCACCCGTCGTGCTCGCTCTTTTGCTGACAACGGCGGGGGTCACACTGGTTACCGGCGCGCTGAGCGCCTCACTGACGGCTGAGCAGTGGGCTGGGATGGGCTGGATCGCTTTTTGCTCACTCACCATTGCCGTCTACTTTTTGGTCAGCGCCGACCTCACGCAGCGCTTGGGCAGCAGCTTCTTTACGTTTATCGCGATGACCTCTGCGGCAGTCGGCTTTTTTGGACACTATCAAATCGCTAGCGGCTGGCAAAACATTGATCTCTCCGGGTCTGCCTGGCTAACGCTCGTCACCTTAATCGTCTTCTCGACGGTCCTCCCATTACTGCTGATGGCAGAGGGCGTGCGTCGGGTGGGGGCATCCCGCGCAGCCTTGATTAGCACACTAGGTCCCCCTGCCACCGCCATCATGGCCTATTACCTGACCGGCGAAATGCTCACCCTCAGCCAGCTAGCGGGTATCGGCCTTGTCATTGTTGGCGTGCTGTCCTTAGAGATGGCCCGCTAGGCCTTTATCAAGCGCCATGACCTGGCGATTAGGCCTCATTAA
>JABJAS010000279.1 GCA_018666055.1 Halieaceae bacterium
CGGCGCCACACTCCGCGCGGTACGGGGGATTGAGGTCAATGAAAACACTCTGGGGTTTCATGATCTTGCCGAGGTCTGTCTTGGAGAGAAAGGCCACTATCTAGGGTCTGATCACACTTTAGCCGTGATGCAAAGTGAGTACCTCTACCCTGAGGTGGGCAATCGCTTTAGTCCGACCGTGTGGGAGCAATCGGACAAGCCGCTGGCGCTAGACAATGCCATCCGGACTCGCGATGACATACTTGCCAATTATGTGCCCAGCCATATCAGTCCAGAAGTCGACGCCGAGATTCGGGCGAAGTTTCCCATTCGGTTAATCACCGAGGATTTATTGCAAAGCGCCTAACGCTGGCGTCAGCGGGGAGATAAGGACTGGCTAGCTGTTGACGTCACTGCAGGAAAAATCGCGGGATCAGCCACTGCATGAGCGGCGTCGGTGACGCCGCAGAGTGAGCGCCCGATCACGGGGCGCATTCCAGTCCGGATTTCGGTCCCTGTTAACTGCGGATTTTTGCGTTCTCAGGGTCATAAAGTGGCCGCAACGACACCTCAGCCGTTATTTTTTCGCAGGCCACTTCGACCTCGTAGTGCCCGTCAAGCACGGCTTCGGGTGCATCACCCGGGGTGGCCCTGACGTACCCCAAACCAACCGCACCGCCCAACGTATGCCCGTAGGCACCCGACGTGATATGGCCCACCAGTGTGCCGTCACGCCATATGGGTTCGTTGTGGTAAATCAGTGGCTCAGGGTCCTTCAATCGGAGCTGCAGCAAGTGGCGTGAGAGTCCTTTTTCGCGCTGCTCAAGTAACGCTTCTCGACCTACGAACCCGCCTGGTTTATCCCATTTCACGACAAAATCGAGGCCCGCCTCCAGCGGCGAATCCTCATCAGTAATGTCATGGCTCCAATGACGATAGGCTTTCTCCGTGCGCAAAGAATTCAGCGCATGGTAACCGGCATGAACCAGACCCCATTCAGCCCCCGCCGCCACGATACGGTCATAGGTGTCTTGCATGAACTCCGTCGGGATGTAGAGCTCCCATCCCAACTCACCGACAAACGTAATCCGAGAAGCGCGCACATAGCCATATCCCAATTCAATCTCGCGACTGGTGGCAAAAGGAAAACCCTTGTGGCTCATATCATCAGGCGTTAACGATTGCAGCAGATCGCGCGCCTTCGGACCCATGATCGATATCACGCCCATACCCGAGGTGACGTTCGTCAACACGCAGTGGGCATCGTCGGGAATGTGGCGCTTAAGCCAGTAAAAATCGCGCACCTCTGTTTCGGCGGCACTGACAATCATAAAAGCGTTCTCTGCCAGTCGCGTCACCGTCAAATCGGCTTCAATACCGCCGCGCTCGTTCAGCCATTGGGTGTACACGACCCTGCCCGGCACCACATCAATATTATTCGCGCAGATCCGATTTAACACCGCCACGGTATCGCGACCCTCAAAGCGAAATTTAGCGAAAGACGACTGGTCAAATAACGCAACACCCTCGCGCACCGCGCGGTGCTCTGCAGCTGAATGATCAAACCAGTTCTGTCTGCCGTAGCTATAGTCATAGACCGGCTCAACACCATCCGGCGCATACCAGTTGGGTCGCTCCCAACCGTAGGCCTCGCCATGGCAGGCACCCGCTGCGCGCAATCGATCATGGATCGCGGCTTTACGAACGCCCCGCGCCGTCTCGTACTGACGATACGGATAATGTGTCGCGTATAAGAGGCCAAGACTCTCACCCACCCTCGATTGCAAATAGCGCTGGCTCCGCTGGAAGGGCATGTTGCGCCGAACATCCACCTCCCATAAATCCACCGGGGGTCGCCCATCGCGAATCCACTGTGCGGTCACCTTCCCTACGCCGCCCGCAGACTGCAAACCAATGGAATTCAGCCCTGCCGCGACAAAACAATTTTTCAGCTCCGGCGCCTCGCCAAGGTGGTAACGCACATCGGGCGTGAAACTCTCAGGACCGCAGAAAAACTTCTGAATACCGGCGCGTTCAAGCGCCGGAAATCGCTTCATGGCATCGAGAAGCACCGGCTCAAAATGATCAAAATCACCGGCGATCTCATCGAAGCAAAAATCCTCTGCGATACCGCCCATACCCCAAGGCTTCGCGCTGGGCTCAAAGGCGCCTAAGAGCAGTTTGCCCGCATCGTACTTATAGTAGGTGCAGGCATCGTAATCCCTCAGTACGGGTAAATCAGGATGTAACCCTTCGACCGATTCAAACAGCACGTAATAATGTTCGCAGGCGTGCAGTGGCAAGTTCACCCCGACTGAAGAGGCTAAATCTCGCGACCACATACCGCCGCAAATCACCACGTATTTCGCCTGTATCTCGCCACGATCAGTGCGCACTCCGGCTATCTGACCGCCCTCGTGCAGAATCTCTTCGACCTTGGTATGGGTCGCAATACGGACACCCCGACTTTTGGCGCCTTTTGCGAGGGCTTGCGTAATGTCGACCGCGTTGGCGTAACCATCCGAGGGGATATGAATGCCCCCATACAAATCATCAGTCTGGATCAGTGGATAGCGTTCAGCGATTTCTTCCACCGAGAGCACATTGACTTCAAGGCCGAACACCTTGGCCATCGATGCGCTGCGTTTGAGCTCTTCAAAGCGTTCCGCCGTCGCCGCAATGGACATCGAGCCGCACTGACGGTAGCCAGTCGCCTGCCCTGTCTCCGCCTCTAACCCGCGATATAATTCACTCGTGTACCGCGCTAACTTTGTCATGTTGATCGAGCTGCGTAATTGTCCGACTAAGCCGGCCGCATGCCAGGTGGTGCCACTGGTCAGTTCTTTGCGTTCTACCAAAACCACATCTTGAATACCGGCTTCAGCAAGGTGATAAGCAACCGACACGCCAATTACGCCGCCACCAATCACAACGACCTCACAACGATCGGGTAACGTCATCATCAGCTCATCAACCGCTGGTTATCAGGGTCATAGGCCGGATCAGTCAGCACCGTCGCGGGGCATCGCGCATCCAATAAACCCACTTCGATCACCGACCCCGGCACCGCTTGCGCCGGCGGGACATACCCAAAGCCAAGACTCTTCTCTACCGCATACCCATAGCCGCCTGAGGTCGTCACACCAACGCAGTCATCGCCGACAAAGATCGGTTCCCCGCCCCGTACATCGGCATTGATGGCATCGACAGAAAAATAGACGAGCCGCAGTGGCCCCGTGTCGCCTGTTTCCGTCGCTAGCTTGCCGATAAAGTCATCCTTCTTGCTGTTGAAGAAGCGCGCCATATCAGCGTCGAACATAGTCACTTCATTAGTGAGCTC
>JABJAS010000280.1 GCA_018666055.1 Halieaceae bacterium
CAAGCTCCAGTTCGCCTATCACGGTCAACGGATTGACTGGGGGTCGAGATTACAGTTGCATTGTGGCGCCTGTAACGGGTTTAGGGAAAGGGCCAGCATCTCCAGCTTATGCCGTTTACGTCCCTCTAGTGGCTCCCTCTACCCCGACGATTACCGCCACAGACTACGAGGATGGTGAGATCACTTTAAGAGTTTCAGTCGCTGACAACGGCGGCACAGACATCACACGTTACGACGCCTCCTGCACAGACGGCACTAACACCTACACAGGCACTAGCGCCTCATCTCCGATTACGGTGTCAGGGCTAACCAATGACGTTGCCTACACCTGTACGGTGACGGCTACTAACTCGGTGGGGACAAGCTCAGCCTCTGCGGCGACAGCTCCTATCACCCCAGAAGAACAAGTAGGTGGTGGACTGCCGATCTGGTTGCTGTATCAGGCGACCCAATAGACCACTTCTGATCTTCCAACGAACCCTTAGCTAGAGCATCCTCACTGAGCGCTCGGGTGTTCCTTGTCACCGAGTCCTACCGTCTTGCCCCACGGTGCGCTAACGAGCGCTACCTCGATGCAAACTGATGCTCAACCACGCTTTGAAGCTGGGCTATACGCTCTCTTGCTTTTGTAAAGTAGCTTCAACGGATCTCGACCACCTCAAAACCTTGTTCTGCTGTGCGCCATTTTAGAAGCAAGTTATAGGGCGTATTATTTATCACTGCATCCACTATCGATACTTCATCGCTGGATACAACGCAGCTACCGCCGCTCATATTCACGGCCCCTTCTCCCTGAATAAACTCTGGAAAACTGACTACTTCAAAATTGGCTGAGCTTTCGACGATCGCATTCAGCCCGTCATGAGCCACCGCGGTAATCGTATGAGGACCCGCTTGCAACTCGCTGTAGTTGAAAGCCAATGAGAACCCTGATTTGCTCGAATCTGCAATATCAGGAAAGGCCCCTCCAACATCACCGCGAGCCCCGCCGTAAGGCGCATCAAAAGACGGCACACCGTCAATCAGGATCTCGACCCGCTTCACTCCCTCGGTCGCGACCGCCCAGCCTCGCAAATTCCCCACACCAGTATGCACTTCCCCGGCTACCGGTTCCTCCAAAGCAACACGCAGCACGGACTCAGGCGCGGGGGCGCTGGAGAAGGGTGAATAACTCAAGTTCATATCGGCAAACCAAGAATCCAGCACCAAGGATCGTGCGGCAATACAGTTCGCAATTTTGGTGCCATCGGCCTCAGCTACTCTTTCCGATAAAAACTTCATCGCCAGATACGGACCCAAGGTCTCCGCCACGTCCTCTCTAATCGGATTGTCACGCGCATAATCTGAAATAAAACACGGATCCGTATTTTGCGCCGCAACCCAGTCAGCGTCCTCGACTCGCGGTTGAAATACGGCATGTCCCAATTCGTGTAATACCTCTTCCTCCGCCCAGCCATTGGCCAAATTATTAGCTCCATGATCTTCATGAATCAGCACATGAGTCGGATTCGTGAATCCGTTACCACCCATCAACTCATCGCCCGGCTGGATGTGGAGCTCACCCAGATGGTCAATCAGTCCTAGTGGCATCTGACCCAGCACGAAGCCCCATTTATCGGCCAGCGTCAAAGCAGTCGCTTCATCGAATTCGGTGTTCACGCGCGCTACCACGACCACGCCATTTCCATATGCTAACTCATAGCTGTGGGCGTCGACGTCGGTAAAGGCTGGGACCCTTCGGTCGTACATGGTGACCCTTTCGATCCCCAGCGAGACCTTCTCAATAAAGTTAGAGGTATCAGCAGGAGTTATCCAGCCGCTGTCGATATAGACGGTGCCACCATAGGGAGGTTGATCCTCGGTTGAGGATCCGTTTTGGGCATGGACTGACAATACTGACAGGAGTAAGGAGGACACGAGTATTGCTAGGCCGTTAGGCATTCTGGTTTTTTCCCGTGGCGCTGGTGCTAAATCATAACTACATGCCCCTGCTTTTTCAAACGACCACCAAAGACCTCAACTGACCACCTAGGATGTTCTAGCTCAGCACCTAGTGGGCTGGCATATCCATTTGCCACTCTCCCGCCCATTTTGGGACCCAGCTTCGGACCCAGTTATGGTTCGGGAATGGCTTAGATAAGGGCAATAGGGGATAGTATTGGCCCGCCCGGAGAGATTCGAACTCCCGACACC
>JABJAS010000281.1 GCA_018666055.1 Halieaceae bacterium
CGATGAAGACGGGCCTCACATTGACCTGCAGGCGCTCGTTTATCCTGTAACGGATGGTGCGATGTCTGGATCCAGCTGGAATGATGACGACAAGCAACTGTTTTTAACCAGCGACCTCATGGCACACTTTTGGGCGCACTACGCCGACCCTGCGTCACGGCTCACCCCCATGGCGTCGCCACTGCACGCCAAAAGTCTTCACAACCTTCCTCCCGCTGTGGTTCTAACCGCAGAGTTCGACATTTTAGTGGAGGAAGGCCAGGCCTACGTCGAGAAACTTCGCGCATCAGGTGTCGCGGTCAGCCATAAGAACTTTTTGCAGCAAATGCACGGCTTCTTTGCCATGCCCGCAGCTCTTCCGGCGGCCGGAAAAGCAATGGCGTGGCTGGCACAGGAAATGGATCGGCACCTGACGCCAACAGAGCGTAAGGACGTGGTGGTCGTAGGGGCCGGTTTCTCGGGGATGTACCAACTCCACAAACTGCGCGAACAAGGGCTCAGTGTTCAAGTTTTCGAAAGAGGAAGTGATGTCGGTGGCACGTGGTACTGGAACCGCTATCCGGGAGCACGGGTGGATATTGAGAGCATGGCTTACTCTTTTTCATTCTCCGATGACCTTCAGCAAGAGTGGCAGTGGTCAGAAAAATATTCACCCCAACCCGAGCTTCTAAAGTACGCACAACACATTGCTGACCGGTTTGACCTCAAGAGTGATATTGCATTTAACACATCCGTTGCAAGTGCTCACTTCGACGACGACGCTGACGAGTGGCTCGTCACAACGCAGTGCGGACGTCGCGTGCGAGCGCAGCACTTAGTCATGGCAACTGGCGTATTGTCTGCTTCAAAGACACCAGACATCGCGGGTCGTGAAAGCTACAAAGGCAGTACTTACACAACCGGCCTCTGGCCCAAAGAGGGCGTCGACTTTACGGGCAAACGCGTCGCCGTCATTGGCACCGGTTCGTCAGCCGTTCAGGCCATTCCACTGATTGCGGAGGAAGCCGCCGAGGTTGTCGTCTACCAACGTACAGCGACATTTACGACGCCGGCGCTTAATCACAAGCTTGCGCAAGATGACGCCAACGCAATTAAAGCCAACTACAGTGACTATCGTGCGAAACAGCGACTGAATGTTCTCGGAGTGGTGAACGAGCGCTCGATGGACCGTGCAATTGATGCCACGCCCGAAGAGCGCAGCCGTCGATTTACCGACGGCTGGGAAAGCGGCATTTTGCCAGGAATGTTATTCCAGTTTGCTGACCTTCAAGTCGAGCAAGCGTCGAATGATCAGATCTCGGAATACATTCGTGACCGTATTCGAGCAACGGTACACGACGAACAAACCGCACAAGATTTGCTGCCAACAGACTACCCTTACGGGACTAAGCGACCCTGCATCGACACGAATTACTACGAGACCTTTAACCGCGACAACGTGTCACTCGTTAATTTGCGAAGAACCCCGATCGAGACCATCACCACCGCCGGTATTAAGACCATTGAGGGTGAGCGGGAGTTCGATGCAATTGTTTACGCGACCGGCTTTGACGCCATGACAGGGCCGCTCTTGCGCGTCGATATTCGCGGCCGTGGCGGCATCAAGCTGCAAGACGCATGGGTCGATGGACCGCGCTCTTATTTAGGCATCGCTATTCACGGATTCCCCAACTTATTCACCATTACAGGACCCTCAAGCCCCTCAGTTCTGAGCAATATGCTGGTTTCTATTGAGCAGCACGTTGACTGGGTGAGCGATTGTATTCAGTGGATGCGCAGCGAAGGAAAAACAACGATTGAGCCTACCGACGAGGCCGAGCAAGAATGGGCTGAGCACACCGAGCAACTTGCGAATATGACGCTCTACCCCAAAGCCAACAGCTGGTACATGGGCGCCAATGTCCCGGGAAAGCCGCGCATGTTTTTAGCTTATGTGGGGGGCGTGGGAACCTACAGAATGATTTGCGATCAAATTGCCTCAAGCGACTACCGCGGTTTTGCCGCCCACTAATCGCCGGCAGTAGTAAAC
>JABJAS010000032.1 GCA_018666055.1 Halieaceae bacterium
CCCTCCTCCTCCACCCATCTTATTGTCAGATCTTTTTGATGCGACAGGCGCACTGCCGGGTGAGATTGAGACCGCTGACAGCCGTTTGGCATCGCAACTTACTTTGAGTGCCGCCAAGGGCTGGTATTTGCCTTTACGCTCGACTGAAAAAGCATTATCTGCGCCGACCCTGATCAGTGGTGTGGCCTATTTCACCACTTTCTTACCCGGCGAGTTAGCCTCCACCAACACCTGCGTTGCGGCAGGACAAGGATTTCTTTACGCCTTTACGCTGCAAGACGGTCGTCTTCTCAAACGGACCGTGATTGGCTCGGTGCTCCCCGATACACCACAAATAGTGGTGCCACCGCCTGATGATGACAGCGAAGACGACGAGTGGAGCCCCGATCTCTTCTTGATCGGTGTGGGCGCAGGTGAGGACAACAAGGGCACCATTGATACACAACAATCGCTCACACCAAAACGGATCTACTACCAGTATGGAGAGCGAGAATGAACCATCGGGCAGCCCGCGGCTTTACACTACTGGAGCTCATGATCACCGTTCTCATTGTGGCAATCTTAGCCGCGATTGCTTACCCCAGCTACCAGAGTTACCTCGCGCGAGCGTATCGATCAGAGGCCTATACAGCACTTAATCAATGGGCGAATTTGCAGGAGCAGTATTTTCTCGATCAACGCCGCTACGCCGGCGATATGACCTCCTTGGGTGCGCCAGCGAATCCGTTCGTGACTGACGCAGGACACTATAGTATCCAGACGGCTGCTACAGCGACTGGATTCACCCTCACTGCGACCGCCCTAGATAATCAGCTAGCGCTTGATAGCGCGTGTTCAACGTTGACTCTGTCTAGCGATGGCGTCAGAGCACCGAAGGACTGCTGGCGATGAAAAAATGGGGATTCATGCTTTTTGTTTGTCTTTGTGCGACGCACGCACATGCTCAGCTATGGCGAGACTATAAATGCTTTGTACGGGATACCACCGGCACTGCGTGGGTGCATCTTTTTGAACTCGATGCCGCGCAGGAAGAACAAGCCATTAGCGCACTGACCGATCGCTCTATCTTAGATAGTTTTGGCCAACCACTGGCACGCATCAAAACAGTGGTGGAGTGTGTCCCTCTCGACGTTACCTTCTCATCGACAACAGCACGACAACTCGACAGCGTCACGCCAAAGTAATCGGTGGGCAGCCTGCCAGGCCCCGCACTGACTGTCTCAAGCGGAGGGAGACACCACAGCGGCCAGCGCCACCAGAATCACCACGTGGTCTGAGAAAGACTGCTGCCGCACGCCTCCTGCAGACACTGATCTCGGTCTTGAGCTGAGTGGATGGTTCGATACGCCAATTGCCAGTCCGCGAGTACGTATTGATAGGGCCCCATCATCGATAACGTGGCCAGCGAGAGCAGAGTTATAACCATGCCGGTCACAAAAAAACCCCGCCGAGAAGATAATGACAAAACGCTAACCACGCGGAGGTAACCGACCAGATATGAGTAACCTTTCGATCGCCAAACTCGGTAGCGCTGTTTGAGAATGCGTCGGCCCGATGATCACCTTCACACGGACAGCATGGCTGTGCTCAGGCGCTAACCGCCTCTCCTTTCCCGTCAGGTCAGAAAAACGATTTAGGTCGCTGAGTTGCCACGCATCGATACCCAGTACCATTGTTTCTGGTTGTGACCAGCGATACGTCGCACCCGAACCCTGTATGATCTGCTGCAGGCGCAACACAGCGACCCCTTCAACACTCTTTTCTGCACTCCGGTGACTGAGCACGATTCGCTCTACTCTTCCCCACGCAGCGCCGTCTAGACACCCCTGAGGACGCTCCATTGTCTGCTGCCAGCTGACCCACCATTGATGGCCCTCACTCATTTCCCCATCACGGAGATGGCACTGCGTCGAAACAATGAGATAGCCCGCCCCTTCTCCACATTGCTCAGGACAGGGCACTACTCGCTCAAAATACAAACCCACTCCAGGGTCGGCGCGGGTTAAACAAGGCAACTCGCCAAGATCGACGATTGCAATGCCTCCCCAATGCGGTTGAGGCATTGCCGCTGCAAACCCCTCGCAGGGGTCCATTAGGCTGTATTGACTCGTCTCTTTGTCTGTCGATAGGTTACCTGCTGTCCACGTGTCGGGCAGTTGTGCCGTCTTCACCAGCGATTCGAGAAAATCAAACACTTGCCTTGCCCGAATCGCTTGTTCGCTCTGATCGCCCGCTTTTTGCGCTGCACTGATCATGTCAGCACTGGTCACCAATAGGATACTCAATAGCCCCAACGCCAATGCGTTGACCACCAAGCATTCGATCAATGAGAAACCCGATAGGCGTTGAGCGCTGAAACATAAACAGCCATTGGAACTCGTCGACGTCACTCGCGCATCATGCTCTGCACTACTCGCTGGCATCAGAGCGGGTGACGCCTATCGCACTACCATCCATTTGCTGCCAGGTCAGTGATACCGAGCCATCAACTGCAGTCGACAGGCTCCCCTGAGGGAGGACCGCCAACCACGCCTCTGCCATCCCACAATGAAGTACCTGAGTACCCCATTCTAAGAGCCCGCATAATTGCGCTGCTGACGTGAGTGATACGCCCTCCCATGATGACTGCGCCGCTAACTCGTCAAGCAGAAACCCAGCCATGGTGAGTTGATAAGCAGACAGCGACAGCGCATTGAGTTCGCCGGTTAACTGCACCAAGCCCAGCAGTCCTGCAAAGCCAATACTGGCCGCTATGCCGTAATCAACCCACATGGCTACCGCACGCTCGAGTCGGTTGTGGTCCATACACCGCGGTGATCAAGCGCTAGCGAGGGCGCCGCTGGCACTGTGCTCATGAGTCGCAGCAGAAACCCGCCATCAGTAGCCTCCGCACTCAGTCGGTAATAGTGGCCCACTGTTTCGGATAGCACCGCTAACGGCGGTAACTCATCGGTCGTGGCATACCGGGTATGTTGTTGCCAAAAATGACGTTGGTGCAGAGTTAAGCGCTCTAGAACGATTCGTGCCTCACGCACAGCAGACGCGGCCCGCACCGATTGCCAAGACGGCATCGCAACAGCCAGCAGTATCGACAGGATGGCTACCACCACCAGCAGCTCGATCAACGAGAACGCACTCGTCGGAATCAAACCCGAGTAAACTGACCTATCTTTGGACATCCGTCTCACATCAGCCACACTCGCGTTATTGTCGATGACCAACGAAATCGTGAACGGTCTCTGATTCAATCAACAGATCACCGGTGACAGCCGATGTTCAGTGGTGCTTTAAGCCCTCTTTGCGCACCTTTTTGAGACAAGAGCCCTCATTGTCAGTGACCGCTCCATCGTTCACCCAGCCGCCACCGCTATGGTCATCGAGGCTTGCGCCCTCGGTTATTGCGCACACTCATGCTGACAAGGCTCAATCCTATGAAAACCCTAGTCAATTCCGCATTAAGCACGCCACACCACTGTCGCCATGCGCCCCGTTGCAGGTCCGTCGCGACGGTGTGAAAAAAAATCCTGAGGTTGAGCGACCGTGCAACTGCGGCTCGCGGTGATCGTGTCAATTCCGGCACGGTGCAGAATCAAGGTTGCCAATCCCGACAGGTCTGCCATCCAATGTCCTGTGGTGCGAGCAGAGGGATTAAAATAATGCAACGCCGCCTTCCCCTGTGTTTTGAAAAAACACTGTCTCACCTCATCACCCACTTCATAAGCGTTCACGCTGATAGCGGGGCCCAACCAGGCAAACAGCTGCGCTGGTGCTACCGGTAATGTCGTCAGTAAGGACTCTAGAATCCCGTTTGATAAGCCGCGCCAACCGGCATGCGCAATGCCCACGCAAGAGGCATCTTTTGCGGCTATGACAACGGGCAGGCAGTCGGCCGTTAGAATGGCGAGGGGCGTGCGGCGTTGCGCAGTCCAGTGCGCGTCCGCCTCACCGCAATCGGTATGATCTGCCATAACGGTTCGATTACCATGCACTTGCCGAAGCCAGCAGATGGGCTGTTCTGGCAACACCGATTGCAG
>JABJAS010000282.1 GCA_018666055.1 Halieaceae bacterium
CATAATCGAGGTCGTTAGTGGTCCACTTTTAGCGTGCTCGGTGTAGGAGCGCATGGCCGCATGGTAGTGCTGAATGGCGGGGTACATCATGAGGCAGCCTCTCAAGCGAGGCTCATCGGGTAGTCTTGCGGCGGTCGCCAGTGTGAGATTACCGCCCGCACTGTCTCCCGCGATAACGACTTCTCCATTGTTGGGGGCGAGCGCATTGAGGTTATCAATGATCCATCTTGAGGCGGCCAGCGCGTCGTTGTGCGCGGTCGGAAAGGGATGCTCAGGGGCGAGTCGATAGTCTACGGACATCACCGTACACCGTGTCTGATTGGCAAGATGCAAACAAAATGGATGATGGGTATCGAGGTCGCCGATCGTCCAGCCGCCACCATGGAAATAGATAATCAGTGGTCGCTCTAGAGAGCCATGGTACATGCGGGTCGCCAAGCTGTATTCGTCAAACGCCAGCTGTAAAACACTGGTTTTAACCTCCGGAAGCGGCGTGCCTTCCCACGCCAGCCGGTTCATGCGGCGGTAATACCAGCGAAAGCACAGCGTTTTGAGTTTATTGAGAAGTGCTGTCACAAAACATTACTCAGCGTCGATATACCGTGCGTCAGGATCCGATTGGTATTCATAGCGGCCGTCGTCGTTAAGCCGACGACTGATATTACCGCGATGCCATAGATAGTTAAGATGTGCGACGGTTTCACCGGTTGCCATTTGTAGTTCTCCGTCTTGTATTTCTCGGCCAAACAGACAGCTAAAGCAATCTGGCAGTATCTTAGGTTCCATAAGTAAGTCATAAAGCTTTGCCAGAGCGAGTCGATGACTATCGATAATCTGATTCAGCCGCACGCGCACACCGGTGAAGGGCGCTTGGTGTGCGGGGAGGACGAGCAGGTCCTCCGGCAACATGCTGAGGAGCCGTGTGCTGGAGGCTAACCAGGCCTCCAAAGGGTTACCGTCAGGCTGCGTCGGAAAAACCGACACGTTGGGCGTGATGCGGGGCAGGATTTGGTCGCCTGCGATGACCAGCTGGAGTGCTGGACAGTAAAGGCAGGCATGCTCTGGTGAATGGCCTTCACCTACAACGATTTGCCAATAGCGACCCCCAATGGCTAACGTTTGCCGATCGGTGAGTCGCTGATAGTTGTGAGGGAGCGGTGTCGTAAACTGCCCGAAGCCACCGAAGCGATCCCTGTAATTGTCGAGTTGACCCGTCGAAAAGCCCGCTCGGTGATAGAACGAAATGGCGGCGGGTGGTGCCTGTTCCCCGGTGTAACCCATAATCAGGCTGCCGGTCAGGAACTCGGCCTGCGTCATATATAGGTCACAAGCAAAACGCTCACATAACCATCCGGCTAAGCCAATGTGGTCAGGATGCATATGGGTACAAATCACGCGCTTCACGGGTTTGCCGCCCATAAAGCCGTCAAATAACGACTCCCATTGTGCCTTTGCTGTTTCTAAGTTCAGGCAGGTGTCAACGATCGTCCATCCATCGCCATCTTCTAGCAGCCATAGGTTGATATGGTTGAGTGGCCCCGGCATGGTAAATCGAAGCCACCAGACACCGGGAGCCACTTGGAAAGGGGTCTCCTCGGGATGGTCTAGTCGACCCCAAGTGTAGGTGAGGCCTCGATACTGTTCTTCAACACGCTTCAGAGTCATTGATCCTGCATTACTTCAAGCAGAAGTGTGCGCGTCAGCGCCCGCGCTGTCTACTCATGCTCTCCCCATAGGGTTACAGACAAGGACAGTCCTCCAATGTGATACTGATTCCTGATCAGCCTGGTGGAGCAGCCTGGCAAATGACGCCGCTCAATCGCGGGCCAAATTTTTAGCACTGAATCTGGAGCATCTTCGATGTCAGCAAAGCTCGATACGAAAGCGCTTAAGCAATTAGACCAAGCGCACCACCTGCATCCCTTCACTGATTTTGCCGATTACGCCCGACATGGGGGGCGTATCGTGAGCCGGGCTGAACACATTTATATTTTCGATTCGGACGGTAATAAAATTCAGGATGGCATGTCGGGACTGTGGTGCTGCAACTTGGGATATTCTCAAGAGCGAATTAAAACTGCGGTTGCCGACCAGCTCGCTGAATTACCGTTTTATAATAATTTTTTTAGGTGCTCCAATCAGCCCGCTACGGAGTTGGCGGCGCGACTCTGCGAGGTAACGCCAGACCGCTTTCAACGCGTGTTTTTTACGAACTCAGGATCGGAAGCCAACGACACTCAAATTAAATTTGTCCATCGGTATTTTGATCTGTTGGGCAAGCCGGAA
>JABJAS010000033.1 GCA_018666055.1 Halieaceae bacterium
CGTGAGTCGCCAGCGGCCCTCTACCATGCCGTAGTCGTGCGCTATCACTGCTTGTTGATTCTGATTGAGCCTTGGATCTGGCCCAATGATGACCTCGATTTGAGTTTGCCAGTCTTGGTCCGCCTGAGCATTACGAGAAGAGGGGCCGAGTAATTCGGGTTCACCGCGAAAGCGGCTCAAGACGAAGTCGCGGTAATCTTGATTTTTCTCACACCAGGCCCGCACATGCCAACGTAACCCAGTCCAAACCAGTGTGTGTGGCACGATGATGCGCCCTTCGCGATCGGGCCGGCTCAAGGAGACGTAATCGACCTCAATGCGCTCGTGTTCTCGAGCGGCGCGCACCAGTGGCCGCAGTATGGCAGGGGGGATCTGTCGGCTGGGTACCGAGAGTATCTCGGTGGAGGTAACGGCCTCGGGTAATTGCCCGAGCATCTGCTGTACGTCACTTAAGCCCGCAAGAATCTCGAGATACTCGGCGGTTTCTCCCCTTGTGAGCTGCGGTTTAAAGTGATCACTCGGTGTATAGCCTTTGGCGGTGGCGTCGTAGTCAAGATTCCCCGGGGCAATCGTCCGCTTGTAGTTATTGATGTCTTTGCTGGCCTGTTGCCGACCAATCCCGAATACCTCGCAGAGATGCCGCGTTGTCAGCCGCCCCTCCCACAGAACAATAATTTCGATGAACCGATAACGCAGCAATTGCTCCCATCGCAGCGTGTTCATGCGGTGGTCGCCGGTGTGGTAAGCAGTGCTGTCACAGGTTTCTCCCTCAGACTCATATTCACCATACCGGTGATTGCGTGTGGGGTGTAGTGGTGCCTCAACGCGAACCTTTGACAGTTGCGGGTTGGGCCGGGCGAGTAGGGCGTGGCGTGAGTAGTAAGCCCGATAGGGCCAGCACCGCGCAGCCCAGCATAATCAGCGCGGGCTCCAGTAGTCGGCCTGCGTAGAGCCTGCCGGCTACGACTCCTACGCCCGATGCGAGCAGCGCATGGGTGAAGCCATATACGGCAGACGCGGAGCCTGCGAGCTGTGGGAATAACGAAATGGCTCCCATAGAGGCATTGGCGGCGGTGAGGCCGACACCAAGGAAAAATAGTGAGGACAGCATGCCCAGCGTATACACGTACTCGCTGGCATAGGGGGCCATTGCTGCAATGCAGGCTGCTGATGCCAGGCTCACCAAGAGTCCCGCCCTTAAGGTTTGATCCATGCCATAACGCATGACGATCTTGGCGTTGATCAAGCTACCCGTCATGAAACCAAAAACAGTGAGTGCAAAGGCGTATCCGAAAAGATGGGTGGGGATATTAAACACATCGGGTAAGAAGTACGCCACGGTAGAGAGGTAGCAAAACAAGGCGGCAAACGAAAATGACCCCGCAATTTGATAGCCCAGATAGGTGGGGTTTGACAGCATCAGTGAAAATGATTGCAAGACTTTTGTCACGGTTAACCGCTCTGTTTCAGGCGGTGGTGCGGATTCTGGGAGCCGAGTCAGCGCCAGGAGAATGAGCAGTGCGAATACCGCCAGCGCAACGAATACAGCAGGCCATGAGAAGGCGGTGAGGATAAGTGCGCCAATACTCGGAGCCACCATGGGTATCACTGCCATGGCGCCCGATAAAGTCGACATGACCTGTGAGGCGCGATTGCCGTGGTAGCGATCTCTAACGATGGCGCGTGCGATAACGGGACCGCTGGCGGCGGCGACACCTTGCAGAGCGCGCATCAACCACATCAGCTCCATATCCCTGGCCATTGCGCAGAGCACTGAGGTCGTCAGGAACAAAAAAGTACCGGCGCGGACGACGGGCAGCCTGCCGAACTGATCAGAGAGCGGTCCGAAGATAAGCTGGCCAACCGCCAAGCCCACCATAAAAATACTGAGCGTTAATTGTCCGTCTGCTTCTGTTGCACCCAGATCGCGGATCATGGCTGGGATCGCGGGTAAATACAGATCGGTTGCAATGGCTGCGTAGGCAACCAAGCCTACTAATGTGAGGTAGGTAAGGGCTTCTCCGCGTTTTGTGGGCGGTGTCAATTAACCGTCGGGGACTGCAGTTCCACCACCGGGCAACTCTCTGGCACAAAAAACTGGCCGTTCTCAGCATCCATGACATCAAGACCAATTGCTTTGTTATTGGAGAAAAGCGCGACTCGTAACACGTAGGTCGTGTGTTTGTTTTTCATTTCCATTAGCTGAAAAAGCTGTACCTCTGTACCTTCGTCGCCCGCTGCTTGGGTGGCAACTTGCTCCATGTAGGTTTTCGCCTGCTTCGCTTCCATGGGTGTCAGGGGTTTTGCGAGGATGGCATCGAGCATCGCACTGATTGTTGCTTGATTGTCATCAGCGAGTAATGTGGTGTTCACAACGGAATTTAGCTCGGTCATTTTGTCTCCAAAACGGGTTGGCAGCGCAAAGCGGGCGCGAGTGTAGCACAGCAAAAGAGCGTCGGAAAAAGGCGCTAAAGTAATACTTTAAGTTGTATCTGCAACGTGTTGAGGCGCCGATAGCAATGCAGACAGTGCCTTGACCTTTGCCGCCAGTGAACCTAAGCTTCGCGTCCTCCGCCCGTAGCTCAGCTGGATAGAGCACCAGGCTTCGAACCTGGGTGTCGGGAGTTCGAATCTCTCCGGGCGGGCCAATTGCTGGCTCTGCAGTCTTTGTAGGAGTCTGTTCAGGTTAGTAAGGGTGATAAGCCGGCCGATCATAGAGTAGGCTCTCCCTTTAACCGATGCAGATCTCAGGTCAGCCTATGAACCGTTCAATCCTCTTGGCCATTGTGCTCTGTATACCGGTCTTCTATGCGCTGTTGCGCGGCGACTTTCTCGTCGTATTGTTTGCGGTCATTGCGGGCTACGTCATCCACACGCTACTCAGCTAGCGTTGCGCCAGAAGTCGGGTCAAAGCCGCTTGATGAGGATGGTCTCTGCAAAGTGGTTTTACCCGCATCGTTACTTTCTGCAAGCGGCAATTACACGTTGTTATGTGTCATCGCTGTGCCACCGCTCTTCTCTGTCTTTCCCCGCTGTGACGGGTGCCTTACACTGAAAAAGGGTTCACACAAAAAAAAGAGGAAAAATATGAAGTTCTTGATATTACTAGTCGCGTCTTTTTACACCACCATCACACTCGCAGATGGCCATAGTGCCGCGCCAGTAGCCGGTGAAGGAGCATTTGTTACGTTGATGGTTAAGGCGCAAGATCCGGCGTCGTATATCGAAATGTTAAAGAAGAATCCGGCACCATTTGAGGCGATCGGGTCTTCTGTGGCGGGTGCTTGTGTGACTAAAACGGGTGCCGATTATCCGGGGCAAATGTTCGTTTGGAACGCCTTTGACTCGGTGGAAAAAGCAATGGCTGCCACTGACGCCTATGATCCGATGACAGCGACACCACAGCTCTCAGCCATACGAGAGGTGCAATACAATGCAATGTTTAAGCCCCTGAAGTCGTTTGATCTGGCACCGAATTCTGAGCGGCTGTGGCGTCTCGACATATCGCCGGGCAACGTCGCGCCTTTCGTCAATAAGATGATCGAGTTAGAGACGGCGCTGCGCGACGCGGGCCACGATATGAATATTGGTGTGTTCCAGCCGATTGGCGGAGGTTCTCACGAAACCATTCATTTAAGGGCTGTTAGTCCAACTTACGGTGATTCTGGCAAGGTGATTGATGAGGCGTTTGCGGGAGCCGAGTGGATGAGTATTTGGGCCGACGCAATGGCGCTGGTCGACGAGGTCGTTTCCGACAATTTCGAACACTGCCAGATTATTTATACGGCTAGCTAACCCTCACAAAAGCAGACCCTCTTCCCGCGCTAGCGGGAAGAGGGGGACGACGTGGCTCAAGGAGAGCTGGAGTCTCTGTCGAGTGGCTGTAATGCGTCAGGGATTTGGTATTGGTTAAATTTTGCCCTGGGCTTGATGATGTCCACATTCCGCTTGCCGTCGAAGCGCTTCAGCAAAGTGGAAAACTTTTTAAATCGCGCAAATACCATCCCGCTGCGCTCTCCGTTTGCAATGACACCTTTCACGCCCACTTCGGCTTTTTCACTGTCAACGTAGGCGAGTGGAATACGGATGGCACCGTCTGATACCACCCACTCAGCTTCTCCCGTTAAATTTTTGACGGCCATCATGTTGGATAGCCATTTGGGCGGCTTATTACGGTTGTCAAAAAAGGTGACCAATGGTCGAGTGTCACTGACCGTTAGCAGGGCGCTCGCGTTGGCGTCCATCGGTTTGATGAAAGTACCCTCAGCATCAGTGAATGTGAGTGAGGTCGACCAATAGTCACCGTCGAAGTTCTCTTCATTACCGTCGACCCGGACATTGAACAAGCGCAATGAGGAGCCGCTGATATTCGCTTTTAAGTCTCGTGGCACGCCGCTCAGAATAACAATGTCAGCGTCAAGATCGGCCTCGAAAGACTGGTCATCGACTTGTACTTTCATTGCGGCGGAATCGAGATCAATGTTGCCATTGATGGTGTTCTCGGTCAGCGCAACCTTTGCATTCAGCGAC
>JABJAS010000283.1 GCA_018666055.1 Halieaceae bacterium
CACAAGTCGGACCCTTTCACACATCTTTTTGGTGAAATTGCACCGCCGGTTGTACGAACACAGCAAAGTGCTGCAGGCAACACGCGACGCCGACGAGGGCGTGCACGCAGCTAAATTATTTTAATTTCAGGCTTGAATTAGCGCCTCGCAGGGTCTAATTTCAACAGGTCATTGGAGGCAATGACGACGTTTTATAGTGGGCAAAGGCCCAGTCTAGGGAGCTCCCTATGTTTCTGTTTGATCGCCCACTGCCCTTCCCAAATACACATCCGTCGACGTATCTTCCGCTCTCAAAGGAGCCGGTCTTTGACGCCAGTAAACATTTAGCGTTAGAGATGCCATCACACTGTATGTCTCTCGCAGATTTGGGTTACCCACCCGAAGAAATAAACCGCTGCGCCTCACCCTTTGCCTACAGTGATGCCTTTCGAATTCTGTCTAACGAGGGCGTTGCTGCCATGGAAGTGGTGTGCCAAGAGATCTACGGCAACCGCAATGAAAGCGCCGGCACAGGCGCTAATCGCTTGGGAAGCTACGCACGTGGCGCAGGTTATCGATCTCGCTTCATTCGTGACTTCTGTGACAGCCAAGCTGTGGCCGAACATTTATCAAAAATAGCTGGTGTCACTCTGGGACGCCATTCCGTACCCGCAGTTGCCTGCGGCATCAACTATGCACCTGATGATATCAATCGCGCCGTCGATACCTGGCACGTGGACTCGGTAAATTTTGACGTGGTGATGATGGTTACCGACCCCCGCGACCTCAAAGGCGGGGAATTCCAAGTCTTTAAAGGTACCCGGCAAGAAGGACAGGAATTGCTAGGTATCATTGGGGAAGAAGGCGGCGATGCAACGCTCCCCGAAGCACGAATTTCCAGCATTCCTTTTCCTGAGGCGGGCTACGGCTTTCTTCAGCAGGGTACCCATATTTTTCATCGAGCCTGCAGGCTCTTGGAGAAGGCGAAACGCATTACGCTGATCCCCTCTTACGAAGTGCTGCCCGCCCATGACACTGACAGCACCAACGCTATTAACATGGCCGACTGGACAGATCCCGGTATCAGCGCTGAGCTGGCGCGTCACGAAGTTTGGCGTGCCTCCGCGAGACTAGAGCAACTCTTATCAGATATTAATCTCAACGATGAACCACGAGCACTGGGCTCCTCAATACGTAAGGCCGTGAGCCAACTGAATCAATTCGCAGACAAACTTGAGAGTCACTCCCAATGACAACCCGGTCAGAGCTTGAGGGGCGCGCCTGTCTGGTGACAGGGGCGGCCGGCTGCATTGGCGCCTGGGTCGTCAAGCAGCTCCGTGAAGCAGGGGCTATTCCGGTGGTTTTCGATCTCACTGAAAACCGTGAGCGCTTACACCTGATTATGGACGGCGCAGATGCGGTTATCTGGGAGTGCGGTGATATCACCGACTTTGATCGTCTTACCGAAGTCGCAGAGCGCCACAATATAGCGGCCATTATCCACTTGGCCGCCCTTCAGGTTCCATTCTGCAAGGCCAACCCTGTGGGGAGTACCCAGATTAATGTTATGGGTAGCATCCACATTCTAGAGCTCGCCCGTCAGCAAGGAATTACCCGATTGAGTTATGCGAGTTCGGTTGCAGCACCCGCTATGGGTGAAAACGATTGGTTAGAAACGCTCTACGGCGCGCACAAAATTTGCGGCGAGCAAATGGCAAAGGTTTACTGGCAGGACTGGGGTATTCCCAGCATTGGAATCCGTCCCGCTATTATTTATGGACCCGGGCGTGATCAAGGTATGAGTGCGGCCCCCACGATCGCTCTACTCGCAGCCGAGGTCGAAGCCCCCTACACCATTCCTTTTTCCGGTGATGTAGGTTTTGTCTATGTCGAAGATGCGGCTGAACGTTTCATAGCCGCTGCGTGTCGCTCCTATGAAGGCGCTCATGTGTTTGATCTAAACGGCACACCCGCAAGCGTGACCACCATGATGACGCTGCTCGATGAGTACTATCCTGAAGCCAAAGTCGACTTTGAAGGTGACGCGATGCCTTTTCCCGCAGACCCGAACAGTGGCGACCTAGAGCGCCTGCTAGGACTGAATAATTGCCTTCCTCTGTCTCAGGGCATCCGCAAAACACAGGCCTGTTTTCGTGAGGCCAAGGTGCGTGGCGTTGATTTGGAGTCACTGTTTCACCAAACTGTGAGCAAAACGTCATGAAGCTAGTGAGACATGGTGAGCCAGGCGCCGAACAGGCGGGCATGATCGATGAAACAGGGGCTCTTCGCGATCTATCCACCATTGTAGGTGACTGGTCTTACCTAACGCTGACTCCAGAATTACTGACAAAAATTAAAACTCTAGATCCCGTGTCCCTGTCGAGGCTCCCCGAAGACACACGACTTGGCCCCCCCATACACCGACCCGGAAAAATTGTTGGCTGTGCACTGACCTATGGCAAACATGCAGCGGAAGCTGGGCTGGAGCCCCCAGAGGAACCCATGTTCATGCTCACCGCACCGAGCGCAATCAATGGACCACACGATGAGGTCATGATGCCTAAAGGTGGCTCAGAGCTCGATTGGGAGGCTGAGCTTGCCGTGGTCTTCTGTAGAGCGGGTCATAACATACCGGTGGAATCAGCCATGGATTACGTCGCCGGTTTTTGTATTGGGAATGACGTCTCAGAGCGAGTTTTCCAGCTAGAGC
>JABJAS010000284.1 GCA_018666055.1 Halieaceae bacterium
CGTGCGCTCCACCGACGACATCTATGAGGCGGTCACAGGGCTGGATTGGGGCGCTCACATTCGAGAGAGCGGGTCGTTGATGGTCGATTTCTCTGGTCGTTCTGAAGCCATTCGTAATGCCCAATTTGGCGCTCAAAAAGTCAAGGACGCGATTGTAGATCGCTATCGTCAAGTGGGACGAAGTCGACCGTCTGTCGATCTTCGCGAGCCCGATGTCCGCGTGACAGCAAAGCTGGCAAAGGGACAATTGACAGTGGGGATCGATCTCTCAGGCGACAGTCTGCACCAGCGCGGTTACCGACTCGATGGTGGGCTTGCGCCACTCAAAGAAAACATTGCTGCGGCGGCACTGTGGGCCGCAGATTGGCCAGCGCGAAGCCGTCGGGGTGAGGCATTGATTGACCCCATGTGTGGTTCCGGGACCTTGTTACTAGAAGGCGCGCTCATGGCGCTTAACCGCGCGCCAGGGCTGATGCGTCAACGGTTCGGATTTCAGGGCTGGCTTGGCCACGACGAGACTCAGTGGCAGGCAGTGCGCGCTGATGCGCTCGAGCAAAGCAAGCAATCGGTCTCCACGGATGTTGAGATTCGTGGTTACGATGCGGATATTTCAGCCGTCAGGCGCGCCACTGATAATATCGAGCGCTTGGGCCTAGAGGGTGCGGTGCGACTTCGCTGCAAGAGCTTATCGGCGCTGACGCGGCCGACGCACCGCGACCTGGTCACTGGGTTATTGGTCATGAATCCCCCCTGGGGTGAGCGGATGGGTGATGCGTCAAGTCTCAGGCACCTCTATCATTCTATCGGTGAAGTGATCAGCAGAGAGTTCAGGGACTGGTCCGCTGCGATACTCACCTCAGATGTGTCCTTGGGTAAAGCCATCGGCTTGCGCGCACACAAACGCCATCGCTTTCAGAATGGGCGGCTTGAGCTCCATTGTTTGCAGTTTTCACTGACGACCGACAATGAGTTGCGAGCGCTTCGTGACCCTGTTGCGGAGCTCGCAAAAAGCAGACAGGCTGCTCCGGCGGCTTTGTCCGAGGGGGCGCAAGCGGTTGCGAACCGAATCCGTAAGAATCAGCGCCACTTAAAATCTTGGCGGCAGCGAGAAGGGGTGTCCTGTTATCGAGTCTATGACGCTGACATTCCCGAGTATTCGGTGGCAATCGATATTTATGAAGAGAGGATCCACATAGCGGAGTACGCCGCCCCACAGGATATTCCTGAGGAGAAAACGGCGAAGCGTTTAGAAGAGGTCGTGGATGCGGTACAGGTGGTCTTCAAGATCGCAGACCGTCAGGAGATCGCTTTAAAGCAGCGACGCCGGCAACGGGGTACCGAGCAATACCAGCGATTGAAGCAAGAGCAGACCAAGAGGGTCGTCCATGAGTCGCCTGTCAAAGCGTTGGTCAATCTTCACGATTATCTCGATACGGGTTTGTTTCTTGATCATCGACCCTTGCGCTGCTGGATAAGAGGGCAAGCGAAGGGCGGGCACTTTCTCAATTTATTCAGCTATACCGGTGTCGCGACGTTGCATGCTGCACTGGGCGGTGCGACGACCAGCACGAGCGTCGACGCGTCGAGCACCTACTTAAAATGGTTTAACGAGAACCTGGCGCTGAATGGCTTATCCGAACGACAGCATCGGGGGGTGCGAGCCGATGTGCGGCAGTGGCTGTCTGAAGATCAGCGGCAGTATGATTTAATCATGGTTGACCCACCTTCCTTCTCGAATTCAAGTGGGCTGCCTGATTTCGACGTACAGGCTGATCATGCAGAGCTGTTAGCGTTGGCGATGGCGCGGTTATCAGCAAACGGCACGCTGTATTTTTCAACCAATCACCGACGTTTTAAATTGGATGATGCCATATCGGACCGCTGGCAAGTCAGCGATGTCACCTCGGCCTCCATCCCGCAAGATTTTGCACGCAATCGACGTATCCACGCCTGCTTTCGGCTGACCCACGTGTGAACGGGCAATCGTGATCGCGTTGCCAAAGGCAATAGGCGGATAAACGGGCAAAAGGTATCCGTTTTGCAACGCATTGCTGCGAATGCTGACTTGCCGACTACCACACCAAGACTTTGGGCTTCAGTGCTATACTCCGCGCCTTTTCGAGACGGCCGGGCTCCCTCGCGTGGGGAGTGCATCGTTGCTTGAGCCGGGGCACAGGAGACCAGACAGAATGGCGCAAAC
>JABJAS010000285.1 GCA_018666055.1 Halieaceae bacterium
CTCTGGGCGATGCTGCGTCGCAGAGGCGGGCATTGACGACCCCACGACGTGGGAGAAATTAACCCCGCCTTTTTCAATCACGTCGCCATCCGCTAAAACACGACTGATACCTCCGCCGCCCTCTGGGCGATCCCAGGATTCTGTTGCAAAGCCAGCGCTCTGATCAATCAACTCCAAGCGCTCACAAATGCGACTCTGCAGTGTCGTGAGATAAGTCTCTACAGCCGATACATCCATCGGGCTCTCCTTATGTCGGCTAACTGTCGGCTAAGGTCGGACAATTGTGCCATCCCCTATGCGGCGAATAGTGGATGGCTTACCCGCTTCTTCAAGCGTCCCCGGCAGGGCCGGTAACATTACCCCAAAGTAGCGCCGCAATGCCCACAAATAATGGGGCGGGGGCAAGCCCGCCGGATTGGCGCTGGTTGAGACCAAGGGCCCGCCAAAGGACTCACTTAACCGTTTGAGCGGCAGCGCTGACGTCACACGAATGGCAACGTCAGTGCTATCCCCCGTTATCCAGTCCGGGAAAACACCCTGATTAGGTACCAACCAAGTGTTGGGGCCCGGCCACGATGCAGACACCCGCAGACGCTCATCAGGTGACAGGTAGGACAGCACCGCGTCGAACATCGCGGCATCAGCGGCCACAACAATCAGTCCTTTGTGCACTGAGCGTCGCTTGAGGGTCAATAAGTCATCGACCGCTACTTCATTGTAAGGGTCGCAACTGAGTCCCCAAACGCCCTCGGCAGGGCACGCCACAACCCCGCCATCATCCAAAACGGATCGAAGCAACGGTAGGCGCCATTGCGCATAAAAAGAGGTTTGGTGAAGTGGGCGCATAACCGTCGCTCACAGTGAAAGACTGTATTTTACCGCACCCTATGGGCACTGAGCCAACGCACTTTTAGCGCATCGCGCTGTAACCCTTCGGACCCTTGTTTATCCAGCCTTGCACCTCCAAGGCAGACAGGCACGCCAGACAGCGGTCCATATCCCAATCCAGTCGCAAAGCTAAGGTCTCTGCTCGGTGAGATTCACGCCCTAGCAACGAGAGTATCTGCCGCTGATCTAGCGGCAATGTTTGGAACTGAGCCGGCACAGCACTGGCATGACTCGCCATCGTTTGAGTCATCGGCTGGTCCGGTGCCCTGAGGTCTAAGCAGTGAGCGAGATCCTCTGGCGACTGAATAAGCATTGCACCCGCATCAAGAAGATATCGACACCCCGCTCCTTCGGGGTGATAGATCGACCAAGGTAATGTCATCACGTCACGACCCTGATCGGCGGCGGCAGAGGCGGTGATGAGTGTCCCGCTCGGCCGCCCGGCCTCAATCACCAGCGTCGCCTGACTGAATCCCGATAAGGTCCGATTACGGCGATGAAAATGATGCTTTCTTGGCGGGGTGCCCAACGGGAATTCACTCACGACAGCACCCGACTCGGCGATATTCGCCGCCAATCGACGATGTCTCGAGGGGTAGATCTGATCAAGACCAGAGGGGAGTACCGCTATCGTATTACCCTTTGCCGACAGTGCCGCTTGGTGGGCAACCCCGTCGATGCCGAGGGCCAAGCCACTCACAACAGTGAGACCCAACGCAACCGCCGCATGGGTTAAATCCGTCGCAGCGCGTTGCCCATCTAGGGAGGGCTTACGGGTTCCTACAACAGACAATGTGCTGCTTCTAAGGCTATCCAGATCTCCCTGCACAAACAGAAAGGGAGGACGGTCGCCGCATTCGGCCAGCAGCGGCGGATAGAAAGGATCGCGTATCGTCACAAGATACAGTGACGATGATTTTGGCAGGCAACGCAGCAGTTGATTGGGGGACGCGCTATCGATCATCCCCTGCAAAGACGCCCAATCCGCTGGCCGACCATTCGGCTCACTATGACCAGAACTCGACAGTTCAGTGTCGCCCAGTATCGACTCAGGTGATGGCCACCGCTGCAAAACCTGATCTAACCAACCCGCACCGCGCTCAATCATTTGCGTGAGCGCAATCCAGCGCGCGTCAGCCTGAGCGTCCAG
>JABJAS010000286.1 GCA_018666055.1 Halieaceae bacterium
AGCGCCGCTATCGAGGGCTGTCGCCATTGTGACAATGTGGATATTTTTATCCTGTACCCCGAGGGTAGAGTGTCGGATGTGCAGCGCCGGCAGATGACCACGGTACAGGCTGACAACGTTCATAACCTAGCCATTAAAGGCAATTTCGATGACTGCCAGGCGTTGGTAAAAGCCAGTTTTGTGGCCGATCAATTCTTGCCGGATGGGCGCTCGTTAGTCGCTGTGAACTCGATCAATTGGGCGCGCATCATGGCCCAAATTGTCTACTATTTTTATGCTGCGTTTGCTGTTGGTGGACCAGAGCGAGCCGTTAGTTTTTCTGTTCCGACCGGTAATTTCGGTGACATCTATGCGGGGTATCTGGCGCATCGCATGGGTCTCCCGATTAGTAATCTGGTGATCGCTACAAATCGCAATGATGTGCTGCATCGCATGCTGACGACCGGAACGTATGAACGCCAAGCGATCGAAGCGTCGTTATCACCCAGCATGGACATTTCGGTGTCTTCTAACTTTGAACGATTACTGTTTGATCTCTATGACCGAGATGCTGATCAGGTCGCGCAGTTGATGCGTGATTTTGCGAAAGGTCATATCACACTGAGCGATGAAGCTCTCAGCAAGGCTCAGGCGCTATTCAGCAGTGCTCGCATTAACGACGAAGAGACCTGTGAGGAAATTCATTTTATCTGGGAGCGTACCGGTCAATTGATCGACCCGCATACGGCCATTGGCACCCGCGCTGCGCGTTTGTGCGCCGACAAAGCCGACGGGCCAATGGTCACGTTAGCAACAGCGCATCCTGCTAAATTCCCGGCGGCCGTCGCCAAAGCAGAAACGGGTCAAGTGCCCGAGCTGCCTGGCCACCTAGCGGACTTGTTCGAAAAAGCCGAGCATTTTCAGGTGCTCGATAATGACCTAGAAGCCATCCATTCGTTCATGGCGACACAGTGTCGCGTCTGACGACACCGGTCATTCGTCGGCGGTCAGCCGATATCAGTTCAACCCTTCAGCGTGCTGCGCTGCCTGAGGTGCTCAAAACAATTTACGCCGGTCGCGGTATTAGCGACCCCGCTGACTTAACCCTCACACTAGACCAGTTGCTGCCCCCCTCTACACTAAAGGGAATTGGCGAGGCAGCCGAGCTATTGGCTGACGCCATGGAGGGGGAGGCTCGCGTCTTGGTGGTCGGTGATTTTGATGCTGACGGGGCAACCAGTTGCGCCATGGCTGTCTCAGTGCTCCGGCAGATGGGCCTAAAGGAAGTCGCTTATTTGGTGCCTAACCGGTTCGAGTTTGGTTACGGACTGACCCCAGAGATCGTCGAGTTGGCTGCGGCACAGATGCCCGATTTGATTGTCACGGTAGACAACGGTATCTCGAGTATCGAGGGGGTGTCGGCGGCTCAGGCGTTGGGCATGAGTGTGCTCGTGACAGACCATCACTTGCCCGCCGCGACGCTGCCGGCAGCAGATGTCATCGTGAATCCCAATCAGCCAGGTTGTCGCTTTCCGAGTAAATCGTTAGCCGGTGTTGGCGTCATCTTTTACGTGCTGAGTGCCTTGCGAGCCGAGTTGAAACAACGGGACTGGTTTACGGCACAAGGACTCGAAATGCCCAATTTGGGAGACGCATTGGATTTAGTGGCGCTGGGCACCGTAGCCGATGTGGTGCCGTTGGACCGCAATAATCGGATTCTAGTTGCGGCGGGCTTGGCGCGTATCCGATCAGGGCGCGCTCGCCCTGGTATTGAAGCCCTCTTTGAGGTGGCCGGTAAAGACCATCGCTTGGCAACGGCTTCCGATCTTGGCTTTATCGTGGGTCCTCGGCTCAATGCCGCCGGGCGACTCGATGACATGTCGGTGGGGATCGAATGTCTGCTGGCCGACTCGACCGCCAGTGCTCGCGCTAAGGCGGAAAATTTGCATGCCTTAAACCGTGAGCGGCGCGATATTGAGCAGTCGATGCAAACGGATGCGGTGGCGCAACTGGATGCATTGAATTTGGATCAAGCTGATCTGCCGTTTGCGATGACGCTCTACGATCAAAACTGGCACCAGGGGGTGATCGGTATTTTAGCGTCCCGTATCCGGGAGCGCGTTTATCGGCCCACCTTGATATTTGCCGATTCAGACGAGGGGATGCTGAAAGCGTCTGGCCGGTCTATTCCGGGTCTGCATCTGCGTGATGCATTGGATCAGGTGGCGGCACGACATCCCGGGTTGCTGACGAAGTTTGGCGGGCATGCTATGGCGGCGGGTCTGACCCTCGCCAAAGCGGATTTTGAGCCTTTTTGTGAGGCCATTAACACGGTGGTGGCAGACGCACTCAACCATGTGCCACCTGAGCCCGTCGCAATGAGTGACGGTTCGTTGGCGCCGAGCGATCTGACGGTGTCTTTCGCCGAGCAATTAGAGGCGGGCGGTCCTTGGGGACAGCACTTTGCCGAGCCCATTTTTGATAATACGTTTGCGGTGCGGCGTCATCGTATCGTGGGTGAAAAGCACCTAAAGCTGACCTTGGAGTCGGGCGGTATTGAAGTGGATGCGATCGCCTTTAATATTGATGTCGACGAGTGGTCA
>JABJAS010000287.1 GCA_018666055.1 Halieaceae bacterium
GACGTCTGACGCCTGTAATTGAGGAAATACCTCCTCGTACTGCCGCCACTCAGAGCCGAGAGTTTTTTTCCAATCGGTATTGGCCTTGATGCCGTAGCCATAACACACATGCACCACCGTCTCGCACCGAAGGCCCTCGATGGCTCTGTTCATGCAGGCAATACCCCAGTCATTAACCTCATCAAAAAACACATTGAATGCCGGCTCATCAAGCTGAATGATGTCGACACCCGCCGCCTCCAACTCCTTCGCTTCCTGATTAATAATGCCTGCAAACTCAAAGGCCAACGCTTTACGGTTTTTGTAGTGGTCATCGTAAAGCGTATCCACCATCGTCATGGGACCGGGCAGCGCCCATTTGATCCGCCGGTCAGTTTGCGCTCGCAGAAACTTAGCATCCTCCACAAAAACCGGCAGCCGCCTTTTAACAGGCCCTACCACCCTCGGAACGCTTGCGTCGTATCGATCACGGATTTTGACTATTCGCCGCTCTTCAAAATCAACGCCATCAAGATGCTCGATAAAAGTGGTCACGAAGTGCTGACGGGTTTGTTCACCGTCAGTGACGATATCAATGCCAGCCAGTTGCTGCTCCTGTAAGGCCACGCGCAGTGCGTCCTGCTTGCCAAGTACCAGCTCTTCGCCAGTTAACTTCCAAGGCGACCAAAGCGACTCTGGCTTTGCCAGCCACGAGGGCTTCGGCAGACTTCCAGCTGTAGAGGTTGGGAGTAATTTATTCGTCATCATAGATACTTCACACATCGGGTTATTAGAGAGAACAGTTAGCGGACCATGCTTCCAGAATCGCGTGATAAGGCTTAATAAAATGCTCCTCAGCAAACTTGCCTTGCTTAATGGCTAGCTGATTTCGCTCCTCACGGTCGTAGACGATTTGTGTCAGTGAGTGATTGGCACTTTTCAGACTGGGGCGATATACCCCTCCCGCGGCTGCGTTGGCGTTGTAGATTTCTGGCCGGTAGATTTTCTGGAAAGTCTCCATCGTTGCGATGGTGCTGATCAACTCTAGGTTGGTGTAATCGCCGAGCAGGTCCGCAACGCAGTAAAAAGCCAGCGGCGCAACGCTGTTCGGCGGCATAAAATACCGAACACTAAATCCCATTTTCTCAAAGTACTGCTCCGTCAATGAAGATTCATTAGGCAAGTACTCAACACCCAGCACTGGATGCTGATTCTCAGTGCGCTGATACGTTTTATTATCAGACACGCTCAGACATATCACCGGCAGCTTGCTGAAATGCGCTTTATAAGCGGGCGAATTCAAAAAATCCTTGAAAAGCTTGCCGTGCAAATCTCCAAAGTTCGCCGGCACGCTAAAGCCGCTCTGACCTTCATTGTGCTCTAGCAACCGAACACTGAAGTCATAGTCACGAACATAGGATGAAAAGTTGTTCCCCGCGATACCCTCGATGCGCCGAGTCGTCTTGTGATCCACAATGTAAGTCTTGAGGATCTCGATAGACGGAAAGTGTTCACCGGTGCCCTTGACATCGATATCGACTGAAATGATCTCAAGCTCAACTGAGTAGCGGGTCCCCGTCGGATTGTCCCAGCACGCTAGCGCATTGAAGCGGCTGTCGACCATTTTCAGCGCGTTACGCAGGTTCTCCTGCCGATTGTCGCCTCTGGCCAAGTTGGCAAAATTGGTCGTGATGCGGGTGCCGCGCGATGGTCGGTAGTGCTCGTCGAATCTCACACTACTGGTCGTATAAGTAAAGCCGTCATCCATCATTTTCATATCCCGTTGCTGAGGCTAACAATCACCGCGCTGAAGACACTGCATGCTTCAGCATGGATGGCAGTCGGTGCGGCCGGAGGGCTCGTTTTTACCGCCGTTGCGTTATCCGCTAGCGGACAACTGGTACGCTTTATACCAACAGCGATTAATGAAGAAAATTGATTATTTTTAATAAAGGTATTAACAATTCTCATAGATTAGTAGTGCGTCGCCGGTGCTGAACAGCACTTGCGGTGGACGGTACGCACCATCAATAGGGGGCGATCCTTGCTCTGCCCGTGGCTAAGACCTTGCCAGACGCTGATGACTGGCCCTACCAACACTCAATAGGCGCTTTTAAGCTGGCCTTATTAAACAGGCACTTTGTAATCGCGGGCTAAGTCGATGAAGGCATTGAGGTATGACGTATCCTCGTCCGTTTCTCGGGTCCCTAGGTGGATTTGCTTAGCGATGCCATCCTTTCCCAAACGCACAACAGACAGCGGCAATTTGTGACAGTACTCTTTTGCTAACCACCGCGGAAGTGCTGCCACCCCGCGACCAGAGGCCACCATCTGCAACATAATGTCTGTGGTTTCGCTGGTTTTGTGTTGCTTAGGAACAACCGCATCGGGATTCAGAAACTCCGTGTAAATGTCGAGACGCTCTCTTGCGACCGGATAGGTCAACAAAACCTCATCGCGCAAATCATTCGGTCGCGCGAAACTCCGCTCGGCCAGCTCATGCCCAACCGGCACCACCAGCACTTGCTCGTAATCAAACACAGGCACGAAGCACAGGTCGCTGTGATAGACCGGATCTGGTGTCACCAGCAAGTCGATCTCGTGATCCTGCAAGGCATCAACGCCGCCAAATTGGAACTTTTGCCTAACATCCACATCCACCCCAGGCCAGCCAGCTAAGAACGGGGACACGACTTTTAATAACCACTGATAGCAGGGGTGGCATTCCATGCCGATGCGTAACGTGCCTTGCTCGCCCTGAGCGATCTGCTTGAGTTTGTCTTCGGCATGATCGAGCAGGGGCAGTACCCGATTCGCAATATCGAGCAGATGTCGACCAGCCTGCGTGAGCCGCAGACTCCGGCCCTCGCGAAGCCAAATGGCCGTGCCAAGATTATCTTCCAGCTTTCGGATGGTATGGCTGAGGGCAGACTGGGTCACGCAGAGCACTCCGGCAGCGGCCGTCAACGAACCGTGCTGCTCGACAGCGTGCACGACCCTAAGGTGGATACGTTCAATCATATTATTGATGAGCAAAATTAATCATTGGTTGAAAATATAACACTTTTATTCATTCGTTCGGTGTCCTAAGTTAGCCGCTCAGACACTTTGACGGTTTTATCCATGAGCTCAGCAGTCACCAACATCTCGACGCCAAGGGCCACCGTTGGCTTTCAGATTAAGCATATCAGCCCTTTATCTGAGGCCACGTTTGAAGTTGAGTTATGTTCGACCACAGACGCAGTACTGGACTACCGAGCCGGTCAGTACTTGCGGATGGAAGTGGATGTCAACGGTGACGGTCGACGGCAATCACTGTCGTATTCTATTGCGAACAGTTTTAATTCAAGCGCGCCGCGGCGGCTGCAACTCTTCATTCACAAGCAAAATGCCCTCGCAGGTCGCGTACTAGACCATCTTTCTAGCCTGAGCGACAGCAATACCGAGTTAATGGTAACGCTCCCAATGGGTAAAGCGTTCTTGCAGACGGACCTAAATTTGCCCCATCTGCTGGTTGCAGCGGGTTCTGGCATCTCCAAGATCAAATGCCTGACGGAGCAGATCCTAAAACAACAATCCGATGCGGAAGTGCGTATTTATTGGTCCAACCGATGCGCCGCCGATTTTTACCTGCTCGAGCGGTTTCAGAGCTGGGCCGATCAGCATCGTCACGTTGGCTTTA
>JABJAS010000288.1 GCA_018666055.1 Halieaceae bacterium
AAAAATGGCGTCCCCAGGGGGGTTCGAACCCCCGTTCCCGCCGTGAAAGGGCGGTGTCCTAGGCCACTAGACGATGGGGACAGTAATACCTAAAACAGATGGCGCGCATGGTAGTAACCCACTGAGGACACGTCAAGGGCGAATTTCATTGGCTTCTTGCTAAGGCTAGGATTGGTTACACTACGCGCCTTTGTAAATGGAGCATTCCATGGCGTATGCGCTGGAGATTGAGGGGCTGGAAAAAACCTATGCAAATGGGTTGCAGGCGCTCAAAGGCATTGATTTGCGCGTTGCCGAGGGCGACTTCTTTGCTTTGTTAGGGCCAAACGGTGCTGGCAAGTCGACCACAATTGGTATTATTTGTTCCTTAGTTAACAAGACGGGCGGCACGGTTCGGGTCAACGGTGTCGATATCGACGACAATTTTCCGGCTGCGAAGCGTTTCTTGGGTGTGGTGCCGCAGGAATTTAATTTTAATGTCTTCGAGACGGTTGAGGATATTTTGATCCACCAAGCGGGCTACTACGGCATCCCTTTGAAAGTGGCCATGGAGCGCATTGATCGGTACTTAGCAAAGCTAGGCATCTCTGACAAACGACACACCCGAGCCAGAATGCTCTCAGGCGGGATGAAACGCCGCTTGATGATTGTGCGAGCCCTGATTCACGAGCCAAAAGTGCTCATTCTCGATGAGCCGACTGCGGGTGTAGACATCGAGATGCGACGCTTGATGTACGAGTTTCTTCGGGAGATCAACGAGGCAGGGACCACCATTATCTTGACGACGCATTACCTAGAGGAGGCGGAAACGCTGTGTCGAAACATCGCCATCATTAATCACGGCAAAATCGTCACTAATAGCTCGATCAAAACGCTGCTGAGGGAATTGCGTCGCGAGACGTTCCTGCTGGATGCGCAAGACGTGTTGCCTCAGCACCTCGAGGTCAAAGGGTTTGATGTGGCGCGCCGTGACGATCACTGTGTCGAGGCGCATGTTGATCAGGGACAGAATTTGGCGGAGCTGATGGCGCAGCTGCACGAGCAAGGGATTAGCATTACGAGTATGCGAAACCGAGAGAACCGATTAGAGCAAATGTTCGTCTCACTGTTGGCGCAGTCCGCATGAGTGCCTACGAGCAGTGGGTCGCCTTGTTGACACTGATGCGCAAGGAAATTAAGCGCTACACGCGGATTTGGACGCAAACGTTATTGCCCTCAGCTATCACCATGTCGCTGTACTTTCTGATCTTTGGCAGTTTGATTGGCGAGCGTATTGGTCAGATGGGAGGTGTCAGCTACATGGAGTTTGTGGTGCCTGGGTTGATCATGATGTCGATTGTCACCAACTCCTACGCCAATGTGGTGTCATCGTTTTTCGGTTCAAAATTTAATAACAGCATAGAGGAGCTGCTGGTTTCTCCCACGCCGAACCACATCATTTTACTGGGCTTTATATCTGGCGGCGTCAGCCGTGGCATGCTGGTGGCGTTGATTGTGACGCTGGTGTCGTCGCTGTTTGTCGATCTGGATATCCAGCATTATGGTGTGGTGGTGTCTGTTGTGGCACTGACGTCGGTCTTGTTCTCTCTGTGTGGGCTGATCAATGCCGTTTTTGCGAATACCTTTGACGATATCTCCATTGTGCCGACCTTTGTGCTGACGCCACTCACTTACTTAGGGGGTGTTTTCTATTCGTTGGACTTGTTGCCCGATTTTTGGGCCTCGGTGTCGCAGGCCAATCCGCTGGTCTATGTCGTTAACGCGTTCCGCTACGGCGTGCTCGGCGTGAGTGATGTCGATGTGACGTTTGCCTTTTCGATGATTGGTGTTTTCACGCTGATTGCCTATTTTTATGCGGCACATCTGTTGCGATCTGGGACGCGCTTGCGCACCTAGTATTATGGCCGGTGTACTCGGACAAACTGTCGCGGCGCCGAGCGTCTACACGCCGGCCATCTTGGAGCGAATCGAGCGGGTCCCCCCGCGAGGTCACGTGGGTTTCGGTTGGGACGTATGGCATTGCTATGAGCTCTCATGGTGTGTCAAGGGTGCCGTAGAGAGCTGGGTAGGCGTGCTGGGTATTCCGGCAGAGTCACCGGCAACCGTCGAATCAAAGTCCTTAAAGCTTTATCTCAATTCTTTAAATCACCATGATTTTGAGAGTGTTCCGCATGCTGTCTCGGTGATCACGGAGGATGTGTCACAGTGCGTGGGCGCAACAGTCGTCTTGGATTTACTGCCCGTAACGGACGTGAGTGGTATCACCACCGAGTTAGCGGGGGTGAATATACCGGCTTGCCCTTTGGGGGTCGAAGTGGGGATAATCGCGCCAGAACACTTATCGATTTCACCAAGGAAGGGGAAGGTCGTGTCTGAGCAGCTCATAAGCCATAGTTTGCGGTCGTTGTGTCCGGTTACCTCGCAGCCAGACTGGGGGAGCTTGTTCATCGAATATACCGGTCAGCAAATTGACCACGACAGTGTGGCGCGATACCTCAGTGGCTATCGTGAGCACCAAGGCTTTCACGAGCAGTGCCTCGAACAAATTTTTACTGATTTGATGGCCTTACCAATCGATAAATTGGTGGTGGCCGCGTTTTACCAGCGTCGTGGTGGTATTGATATCACGCCGTGGCGCAGTTCGAAGCCCCTACCAATGAGTCCGCAGCGCTTGGGACGACAGTAGTCTCATGCGTCAGTGTCGAGCGGCAAAAGGCGCGCTGATGGGCGTGCTAATGGGTGCGCTAACGGCCGTTGCTACGATGACGCCGCCCGTATTGAGTGCCACGCCAGGACTGACAGCGAGTGAGTTAAAGGCGGTATTTTTGCTTCGCCTGCCCCAATTTGTCACATGGCCCGATGGTCAAGTGGCTGACACATTCTGTGTTGCTGAAGCGCCTGAATTATCGCAACTGTTAGCAGGAATGCTAGTCGATGATGTCCGTGGGCGCGTGGTGCGTGATTTGCGGCCGACTGAGACGGTGAGCGAGTGCGATGTGGTGTTCGGTGCCGAAGCCACCTTGGTGTCAGCAGGTGCCGAGATACAGCCCATGCTATGGGTCAGCGACCAGCCGGGCTACGCACTTGGCGGGGGTATGGTAGAGCTTCAGCGCCGCGGCGCTCGTATTGGGCTGGTTGTGAACTTGCCAGCCTTAGAGTCGGCAGGTCTGAAGGCGAGCAGCAAGCTGCTGCAGTTATCCGATGTCATCGGAGGTGCCGCTGATGGCAGTTGATCAAGGTCGTGCCATCTCGATTCATCGTCATTTGGCAGGAGTTGGCGCTTTTATTACCGGTGTGGTGGGCGGACTCTTTCTGCTCATTTTGTTGGGGGTTTCTTTTCAGTCCTCGCGCGATCAAATGCTGGATCGCAATACTGCCTTGGCAAAGGTATTGGCGTCGAACCTGACGGCTTCCATCGTGTTTCAGGATCCAGCGACTGCGTCCGAGTTGCTAGCTGGGCTGCACGCCGTAGATGAGGTCACTCAGGCTCGAGTCATCATGCCGAATGCAGACGGTTTTGCCGACTATCGCACCCCAGTGGATCCACGCGGCACCTTAGATGGCGTTTTTATCGAATCCTTGACGGTCTCGATACGTCTTGAGGATGAGCATCTTGCGAGGCTTGAGCTTCGTGTGGATCTTTGGCCTGTGTATGAACGTTTACTGTGGGTGTCGGGCTTAGCCCTCATTTTATGGTTTTTGGGTATG
>JABJAS010000289.1 GCA_018666055.1 Halieaceae bacterium
CTGGTGGGATCGCGCTGCGGCGGGTTGGCGTGCTGCCTTAGCGACGTTATCAGATCATCTTGTGATACGTCGACGCAGTGACGACATTGCGCAGCTGATGACGCCAGAATGGGCTTCATTGGCCCGACAAAATATGCGGATGCTGCTCGAGCAGGCGCAAATCGCGATGTTGTCTGCGAATCAGTCATTGTTTGAGACGGCGTTGCAGCGCGCAGCGCGTTTTACTGAGTTGTTTGCCGACCAAGATCCGAATCGGGTCGCCAGCATGATGGCTGATATTCAGGCAATGGCGGGCGAAAACATTGCGCCTGCGTTACCTGACCTAGCGCCCACTCGCGGTCGGCTGGAGACAGCGATAGCGCGTCTCGCCGGGCCAACGGGATCTCAGTGATGGCGCGTTTTAGTGTGTATTTAGTGCTGTTATTGGTATCCGGTGCCGCAGTAGTCAACGGCGTGGCGAACGATCCGGGTTACGTCTTAGTGGCGTGGGGGAGCTGGCAGGTTGAGACGTCGGTCTGGCTCGCGCTGGGCACGCTTTGTATCAGCCTGGGTTTGGTGTGGCTACTGCAGCGCGCACTGAGCTCGACATTGCACGTACCAGCGGTGTTGACTCGTTGGATGGGAGGCCGTTCTGAACGCGGCGCTCAGCAGCACGCCGAAAAAGGGCTGGTGGCTTTTTTCGAAGGTCGGTGGGAGGCCGCTGAGAGGGCCTTGCGAAAAAATTTGCCGGCAGATCAACGTCGTTTATTGCAATCCCTTTTTGCGGTGCTTGCCACCCATCGGCGTGGCCACCGAGAACGCGCACTAGCGCTGCTGGATCAATTGGAAAGTGAGCATGCGGTGCCTCAGGACTTAGTGTCGATGGTGCGGGCTGAGTGTCATATTGAGGCAAACGAGTGGCCGTTAGCCGCGCGATCGCTCGACGCGTTGAGCCCTGCGGCGACCGCCACCCCTCGGGCACAAAAGCTGCGGGCAGAGCTGGCCTATGCTCGGGGTGATTGGCTCACAGTCATTGAATTGCTACCTGCTTTGAGAGCCGCTTATTTGCTTTCGGAAGGGGTCCTGACGGTATGGGAGAAAGCTGCTTGGGCGGGGGCCATGACACAAGATGACCTCTCCGCATCGGCGCTCTGGTCGCTCTGGAAGCGTGCACCGGAGACACAAAAATCGCTAGGTAGTGGGCTATGGTCGACGCTGATAGATCGATTGCGGTTGCAGTCAGAGTGGGGCGCATTGACTAAGGCCTTGCAGGGACGTTTTGATCAATATTGTGAGCCCGCCTCCTTGGCCGCGATCGCAGTATTGCCGCGAGACCATGCCAAGAAGCTGAAAAAACCGATGAAGCGATGGGTGAGCGAGGATCCGCAGAGTGGCGGTTATGCGGCACTGGCGATGATTGCACAACACGACAATGACCCGGGTGAGTCAGAGGCGATGTGGCGTAAAGCGTGCGAATGCGAGCCCTCAGTGGAAGCCGTGCAGCGATGGGCAAAGTGGTGTCGTGAACAGGGCAATCAAGACCAAGCAGCGGTCCTAGAGGCGGATGCGATCGCTTTGCTGCAGCAGTAAGGGAAGCAGCAGCAACCTTGTGGCGTCACTCCGTTGATTGATCCGGCAGGTGAATGTTGAGGGAGTCCCATAAGAGATCAATACGAGACCGTGTGGCCGCATCCATTTGAATGGTTCGACCCCACTCTCTATCGGTTTCACCCTCCCATTTGTGCGTGGCATCCATGCCCATTTTTGAACCGAGCCCTGCAACGGGAGAGGCGAAATCGAGATAGTCGATCGGCGTATTTTCGACCAAGGTGGTATCTCGGGCAGGGTCCATGCGGGTCGTTATGGCCCACATAACATCTTCCCAAGACCGGGCGTTAATATCATCGTCGGTCACGATGATGAACTTTGTGTACATGAACTGTCGCAAAAAAGACCACACACCGAACATTACCCGTTTGGCATGTCCGGGATATTCCTTGCGTATCGTCACCACGGCCATGCGGTAAGAGCACCCTTCAGGGGGTAAATAGAAATCGCTGATTTCGGGGTACTGCTTTTTCAGTAAGGGGACAAACACCTCATTCAATGCGACACCTAGAATAGCCGGCTCATCAGGTGGGCGCCCCGTATAGGTACTGTGGTAGATCGGTTTTTCTCGCGTTGTGATCGCGGTGACGGTGAAAACGGGGAAAGACTCTACTTCATTGTAGTAGCCAGTATGATCACCGAAAGGACCTTCATCAGCGAGCTCGTCAGGGTCAA
>JABJAS010000290.1 GCA_018666055.1 Halieaceae bacterium
CGCGTAACCGACATCGTCTATTCCCTTAAAACCCTAGTAACAAAGTGCGATGCTAAACCCTGTTTATTGAAAATGATACGCAATGACCTACTCATGGAGGGGTACTTTTGCTCAAAATTTCGACAGTCATTCGAAGGTCGCACAAGACGCCATCAGCACATCAATTTCGCGCACTGATTACGACATATCGATGCCCAAAAGAGACCTAGAATCGAGCGTTCTCCACCAAGTCGACTTTACGCCTGAGCATGGACCTCTATTCTCAAGCCTGCGGGAGAGTGCAATAGCACTGATTCGCTTGACTGAATCAGCCGACCCGAAAGCCTAGAGCGTTTGAAAGGGACATTGAGGTGCGCCAAATGGTCTACCCAATCGGCCATGTCCTCCACCCACCAGTTGAGGTGCGTGACACCCCTGGCCCCAGGCGCCGCTCGGGGATAACGATTAGTGCCCTGAGTGCCTTGATAGGTTACGAGCTCTACCTCACCCAAGGACTGCCCAATTTGAGCCCAAATACTGACCTCCAGAGCACAACCTGCAGGTAGCCCGATCATCTGTTCGATCTCAGGTCCGGCCAAAATATTATCGTGGGCTAAAGAAAGACCCATCACGTCTCGATAAAACGCTTTCTCCGCTGCCGGGTCACTCACGATACAGACCAAAGGACCTACCCCATAAAATCCTGAGCTAGTTGGCGGCTTATCGCCACCCATAATCTGTAGCAGCACAATATTGATATCGTCGTGCCCCGCCATATGGATCTCGCGGAAATGAACCCCGTCCGGTGATACCGCCTCGCTATACTGATCATTGCGAAATCGGACACCGCGAGCCGCGAGCTCCGCCATCCGACGCGGCAGATCGTCTACATAAATATCCAGATTCTTCGGACACAGATCGAACACCGCTGCATCCTGCCGCACTGTCTCAGCCGCCGTGTCGTACTCCACCAAATGAATGGCGCCACAGGCAGCTCCGGGCGATTGCAGCATCGCTTGCCGACAAATAAGACGGTCCGTCAGCTGCCAATGGTCCCGCAGACCCAGATCATCGCCTTCGATGCGATCAGTGCATTCAAAACCAAGCGTATCGACCCAGAAGTGACAGGCAGCAGCCAAATCATTCGTGCCAATGGAGACCCAGCTCCAGGCAGTTAGCACGACAGACGCCCAAGGCGACGATGCTGAGTCACGAGAGCGCCGCCGCTAGCGCCAATAGCCACAGCGGAAAAATTACCCATGGACGTGTAGCGATGCACGGCTCCTCTCCTCTCTATGACCAAACGATCCAGTTGTCATGACATCAATAAGCGTTTTTTACTGCTCCACTGGCGGACTTCGATCAAGCTGCTCCACAAAAGACAATGTTTTAGAGACCCCAGCGAGGATGAGGTAAGCGCCACTTTTTATCAATCATCGCCAACGCAGCCAGTAGGCCAGGTGCGCAGCCCTATCGCCTCGTTATTCTGCCCTGAGCGCCTCACTCAATCGGGCACCACTTGAACCCGTGTTAAAGTAATGTCAGCGTCATCTTCGCGCTAGGATTACCGTGGCCCAATTTGAGGTACCCGACATGAGTGAACCGCTTGTCACCACAACCCAAGATGAAAGCTTGCTCTGGCTTACCTTGAACCGCCCAGATAAACGCAACCCGCTCTCCAGCGACATGATCGCGGCGCTATCGACCGCGCTCCAAACTGGTTATGAAGACACTGCAACGCGTGTGATCATTATCAATAGCGCAGGTGTCGCGTTTAGCGCAGGTCACGACTTAGCAGAAACACAACAGCGAGCCGACGAACCGTTCGATGAGTGGCAGCAACGTCTCAAAGCATTGCTCTCCGCGTGCGCCGACATGATGGGTGGAATCATTCACGCACCCAAGCCGGTAATTGCCAGCGTCCAGGGAATTGCGAGTGCAGCGGGCTGCCAATTGGTATCTGCCTGTGATCTAGCACTGGCGGCAGACACCGCCACCTTTTGCACGCCGGGTGTCAATATCGGTACTTTTTGCACCACACCATTGGTGGGCATTGGCCGCAATCTGTCCCGCAAACATGCGCTCGAAATGGCGCTCACCGGCGACCAATTTACTGCCGCCACAGCGGAGCGATTTGGCTTGATCAATCGGGTTGAACAAGCCGATACCCTCACTCGCGCCACACGACAACTCGCACTGTCCATCGCCTCTCGCTCTGCAGAGAGTATTGCGCGGGGCAAATCTGCTTTTTATCGTCAGGTTGAGATGCCACTCGACGATGCCTTCGCACTGGCTAATGAGGTCATGTTAGAGAATCTCACCGCAGCGGGTGACGCGAGAGAAGGAGTTGCGGCATTTTTTGAAAAGCGACCGCCGGAATGGCAGGATTAATCCAGTGCGACTCGAGTCTGATCAGGACATCGCGACGCTGCTCAATTCCGTTCAACGCATTGCTGTTTTGGGCGTCAGCGCTAACACTGATAGGCCAAGCCATCGGGTTTTTCGCTTTCTGCTGGCCGCGGGTTACGATGTGATTCCCGTCAATCCTCTGCTGACGGGTCAGGCGTTGTTAGGCAGGCCGGTCTTTGAGTCTCTGACACAACTTCCGGGCACTGTCGATATGGTTGACGTTTTCCGTGACAGTCGCTTCTTGCCTGACATCACTACCGAAGTCATCAGCCTGAACATACCCGCCTTGTGGACTCAGCTGGGCGTGACCCATGCCAATGCGGAGACGGCAGCGGTCATAGCAGGGCTAAACTTGGTGGTAGATCGATGTCCTGCCATCGAGATCCCTAGGCTACAGCAGCTAGGCCTGATACCGCCCTCCACTTAAATCTACTCGCCCATCAGGTGAGTTACAGTGCCTTACCACCCGTCTCTTCGAGCTGAGACAGTGACCACAGTGTCAATAACGCCGCCACTAAGATGTAAACCGACACATAAATGATGCCCAGCTCCTGCCACAGGAGCACGGCGATGGTGGGCGCGAGCGCCCCGCCGAGGATAGCGCCAATTTGATAGCCCAGAGAAGCCCCTGAATAGCGCACCTCTGTAGCAAACAGCTCCGTAAAATAGGCGGCCTGCGGACCATACTGCATCCCCAGTAAAACCATCCCCATGGTGACCGCGAGCGTAA
>JABJAS010000291.1 GCA_018666055.1 Halieaceae bacterium
ACGGTATCAGCGCCACATCAAACTGGCACTTCGACATCGCTAATTGGCCCAAGGTGTCCATGACCCGCTGCCCCAGTTTCGCCGCGGCTTTGCGTCGCAAGCCCGATAGCTTTGTTGCATGACTGCGCCAGTCGAGTGCGGTGTCCTCCAGCGCACTTTTGATCTGCGCCAGCTGCTCGGTGCCGCCACTCATCGTCTCGAGTTCAGACTGCAAGGAGTCGTGCAGTGTCGCCAGCGCGTCTGGCTGCACGCGATGTTTGCGCGCCAAATCATACAGTGCGCTAAGGCGTTGCTCGGTGGCGTCAAGGCCCTCAGGGTCTAACTCGACGGTCGCCGCGAAGCGCGCGGTTTCGGCGTGTGCTTCGTCCAGCTGAATCAGCGCAGATTGCAGCAATTCTCGTAAATTATCGGTCGCGTTGGAGGCCATACGGTCATCGTTGGCGCGCTGCACCAACTGGGCCAGTTGATCGCGTTGCGCCTCGCAACCCGTCGCAATATGGTCTGCGTTCTCAATGATAAAAGCTGCGTTGGTGAGCTGCTTGTGCTGCACTTCTAATGCGGTGATTTCATCGGGCAAGGGGTTCAAGCTGGCTAACTCGGCCACCTGATACGTCAGTAATTCCTTACGCGCGTCGAATTCTTCGGTTCTATCGGCGAGACGCGTGTATTCCTCGCGGAGCACGCGCCAGCGCTGAGCGGTTTCGTTAACCGAAGCCATGAGTTTTTCAGCGCCCGCATAGGCATCGAGCAGCGTCCGTTGAACCGCGCGACGCAGCAGTGATTGATGAGCGTGCTGGGAGTGAATATCGACCAACAGCTGCCCTAACTGGGCGCAGTCAGCGAGGGTCGCCGGGGTGCCATTAACATAGGCCCGTGATCGACCCTCGGCCGAAATAGTGCGGCGCAAGATGCAGTCATCAGACGAGGCGAGATCGCGTTCTGCCAGCCACGCCAGCGCGCGTGCATTCTGTGACAGATCAAAACTGGCTGAAATATCGGTTCGGCTGGCGCCCGGACGAACGGCGCGTGAGTCTGCCCGATCGCCAACACAGAGGCCGAGGGCGTCGAGCATGATCGATTTCCCCGCCCCCGTCTCACCGGTGATACAGGTCATACCGTTCGCCAAGTCGACCTCGAGTGCATCGACCACGGCATAATCCCGAATAGAAAGGTTCGTTAACATGATGCGCGTTCGTCCAGATCGAACACGAGTTATAGCGCAGAGTCCCCGCAGAGTGAAGACTTTGGCGGTCTTTAGCGGGTAATGATCGCGGGCTACCTCAACAAATGCTGGTGATCGCCCGAGACAAGACTTTTTCGTGGCGCGGGGCTGTGCTAAAACGGTAAGTCTCAGTTAGTTGGAGTCACCCACCTTGGAAGCCTTATCCTCTCGCGCTTCGTCCTTGCTCAAAACATTGGTCGAGATACATATCCGAGAGGGCCAGCCCGTTGCGTCAAAGAGTTTGCAAGGCGAAAGCGGGCTGTCAGTCAGTTCCGCCACAGTGCGGAACATCATGTCTGAGCTCGAAGAGCGAGGCTATTTGGCCTCTCCTCATACGTCCTCCGGGCGGGTTCCAACGGCTCAAGGGTACCGTTTTTTCGTTGATACGCTGTTGCAGATCGGTCCGGTGGAGCAGGGCGCCGTCACGGCATTAAATGCCGGCTTAGATCCTAACCGGAGTTCGAGTGAACTGGTGCAAACGGCATCCAATTTGTTGGCACGGATTACTTACCAGACCGGCATCGTCACCGTCCCCAAGCCGGCAGGACACCAATTGCGGCAAATCGAATTCCTGCCCCTCTCGGGAAATCGTGTGTTAGCGATTTTGGTGATCAACGAGCGCGATGTGCAAAATCGCATCATTGAGCTGCAGCAGCCGATGTCGGAAGAGCAACTCCGCGCGGCGGCTGACTTCATCAATCAGCGTTATGCGGGCAACGATCTCTCTCGCGTCAAAACCGAAATTGTCCGCGAAATGGCCGAGGCACGGTCTAGCATCGATGCGTATTTGTCGGCGGCACTCGAATTGGCCAATGCCGCGATCGAGACCCCGGAGCAGTCCGAGAATGTTGTGGTGGCGGGTGAGGCCAGTCTGCTGAATCAAGCATCACCCGGCGATATGCAAAAACTGCGCGAGCTATTTGATGCGTTTGAGCGCAAGCGCGATCTGCTCGAATTGCTAGAACGCTGTTCCCGCGCCGACGGCATTCAGATCTTTATCGGTGAAGAGGCCGGCTTTGACGTGTTTGGTGATTTCAG
>JABJAS010000292.1 GCA_018666055.1 Halieaceae bacterium
TCTTTGACTTGATAATAGCCTTGCGCCAGCAAAACATAAGCGCCCGCGTTGGGTTTCTCGTTCAAATCAAACCACACGAGTAACGCATCGATGCCCTGCTGCCATTTCTCCTGCACAAAGTACAGCTGCGCAATCGTAAACCGAGTGTTGATTTCCATTGCTAAAGGAATATCAGGCTGCGAGATCACCAGTTCGTAGTAACGCAATGAGCCCTGATAATCCTCTCTAGAATAACTCAGGAAGGCTTGCAAATTGTAGACGTTAGCCAACTCATAGCTATTGAGCGCACGCTTACCTTCTTCAGAGATCATGTCGTCGAGAATCTCTTTAGCACCAGCATAATTTTTCTCTTCAGCCAGCACTTGCGCTTCTGCTAGCCGCTCGTAAACCTTGTTACGAAGTGCCGGCGTACGGCGCGTTTCACGCTGCTCCTTTTTTTCGTCTTGAGCGACAGCCTGAGGGATCAGCGACGAAGGGGAAGCGCGATCAATTACCACAATGGCAAACGTCGCCAGGGTCACTAGGACTGTCAGTCGACAAAACGAAAAAAATGTCATGGCTGCGCCTTTCAACTTAGTTTTCCAGCTCGTAAGTAAATTTATTCTGTACACCTGCAACCTCAATGGGCTCGCCGTCTACCACTCGTGGCTTGTACTTGAACTTTGTCGACGCCTTCACAGAGGCCCTCTCAAAAATCCCCTTAGGTGAGCAGTCCACCGCGAAAGGGTCTCGAATTGAGCCCGTCTTCGTAACGGTGTACTCGACGATGCAGTAACCTGAAATTCCCCGAGTCTGTGCGCGTCTGGGGTAAATAGGTGCCACCTTCACAATCGGAAGGTACTCACCGTCACCCGACGACATCCCTGATGCGTTGAGATTGAGGTTGATACCGGTAAGGGGTGCGGTATTGGCCACATTCATATCCAATTGAGTATCAAACTGAATCGGCTCAAGATCGGGCGGAGGCTCTTCTGGATCCTCTACCTTCTCGGGCTTCACCTCTTTCAAATTGGTTTCGATTGTCTTGTCAGGGACGACGATATCAGCGATTTTGCGGGCTTTTGAATCGTCCTGCTCATAATCACGGTCAATTAACTTAAACATGATTAAGAAGAGCGCAACAGCAACCGGCACCGCAAGGGCTGCACTCAGGGCGACACGAGCAGAACTACCCATAACGATTAAGCCTCTTCATCCGTGGAGATGCAGGGCGGCGCTGTAAGAATAGGCCGCACGATATCAATCAGGTCCTCTACCACGTAGGCCGGAGTCTCCCTGTCTACCTGCACGACAATATTTGCCTGGGGCGCCTCTTTCTTGGCCGCCTCTGCAGTGCGCATCACGCGATCTAATGGGACCTTGTTCTTGTTATAAAAAATGTCCCCGTTACCATCAACCGCAAAAATAATGGTTCCTCGCTCGCAAGCCTCCATTGTAGAGGCTTGAGGCTTCAACAGCTCAACGCCCGGCTCCTTCACAAACGAGGAGGTGACAATGAAGAAAATCAGCATAATGAACACGACGTCGAGCATTGGCGTCAAATCAATTTGACTGCCTCCTTCGTCGGCTCCTGGCCTCGCCTGATCACGCATACCCATAACTATATTCCTTAACGATCAGAGGCCCAGTTAACAGCACCAACCCCAGACTCTCGGGCCGCATCTGCCACGTCGATCACAATGCCCGCTTCGGCACCTTTCTCTACCTTGATCGTGACAGGCGCCTCAGGATCTTCAGCTAATAAACGCTGGATGTTGGCCCTCACGGCACGAATATCGACGCGGCGGTTTTCCATCCAAATCTGATTGTCCGCAGCCACTTCCACAACAATGCTCGTGGAATCCTCTGGGTTGTCTGGTTGATTGGTATCGGGGCGGTTCACTTCAACCCCCGCCTCTTTAATAAACGAAGCCACTACGATGAAGAAGATCAACATGATAAACACGACATCTAGCATCGGTGTCAGATCAATCTCTGCGCCGTCCTGTTCCTGTTGTTTGGCGATTTTCCGCATAAATTCCTCGATCCAGCGAAAGGATCAGTGATCCGACGTCAATTGATCTGTGAGCAGTTGTTGCTCTCGATTGGTGATCCGCTGCAAGTAGGTGTTAGCGAATAATCCGGATAAGGCGGCGACCATGCCTGCCATCGTCGGAATCGTTGATCGCTCTACTCCGCCCGCCATGGACTTTGCGTCACCACCACCCGTCACTGCCATCACATTAAAGACTTCGATCATGCCCGTCACAGTGCCCAACAAACCGAGCAATGGGCACAATGCAACGCACGTAGCAATCACATTCATATTGTCGTTAATCAGCTCACGACTCTCAGAAAGCAAACGCTGACGGATCTTTTTAGCGTTCCATGACTTCCGCTCACCGCGACCTTCCCAATTTTCCAGCACCGCAGCACGGTCCTGCTTCCAGACGGAGGCAAAATACCAGGCGCGCTCAAAAATCAGCGTCCACATAAACAACACTAAGATGGCAATTAGCCACAGTACGTCCCCGCCTTTTTCCATAAAGGCAAGAATGATCTCGAAGATACCCATGAGCCGCTAGCCTCCCCGAGAAATCAGTTGTGCGCTCGCTCGGAATGCTCCGCCACAATGCCCGTGGCTTGCTCGTTCAGCACATGAATGATGCGCTGCGAGCGCCCGTTCACCACTGTATGGAGCAATACTGTGGGTATCGCTACCAACAGGCCCAGAACCGTGGTGACCAGAGCAGAAGAGATACCACCGGCCA
>JABJAS010000293.1 GCA_018666055.1 Halieaceae bacterium
GCACGAAACGTGTCGCTGAGAATCCAACCCGATAACACCGCCAATGAAAAGAACAGTAGCAGCGACAATAGCCATGACGTCACCTGCGCACCCGCTTTGGCTCTGCGCAGAATCAGGGCGTACCCACCTAGCGCGGCTAAGGCATGAATCATTGACGCCTCGTTACCACTCATCACAATAGCGGCAAACAGTGGCAACGACAGAACGCTGATCGCTGGGCCCGAGCCTGCTCGCCGCAGCGCCTCTAAGTAAAATGGCGATAAAATTGCGAGAGTTGATCCATAACCCATGCGCAGGCTACCCGTCACAAGAGTATGCCCTGAATCCAACTCAATGAGCGGGTTACCAAATACGCTAAAACCCGTGAGCAACTGCACCAAACCATCGACCACCCAGATCATCATGACTGCACCGATGAGTGACATCAGTCGCTGACTCTCTATTTTATCCAGCTTAATCTGGAGCACGACCCAGACCGCAAACCCATAAGAAAGAAAACGCACCGCGCCCGAAAGCGATCGCTCGAAATTTATGGCACCAAATAAAGAAAAAAGCGCCGGCACCAAGAAACACGCTAAGACGACCCAAAATTTGCGCACGCCCTCAGTCTCAAAAAAAACTTTGGGCGCTCTCACAAACATGACCAAACCCACTAGCGCCATCAACCAAATAAACTGGCGCGTCGCCGAGGAGAGAGACAGGGTAAAAAATAGGAATACCCAGATTATGGATGGTGAAATATCACTCAGTCGCTGCATTGTCGCTACCACCCCACAAAGATTTGGGGCTGACACCCTTTTGCTAAACCTTGGCTAGTGTATTGATTCCCAAGCACCTCCACCAGCATGGGTGTGAATACTACAGACAGACCGTGTGGCGTAAACCACTCCCCAGCCTGTGAGCTGGCGGTTTTTTGAGCCTGCCGGCCAGACGATGCCTGTCGCCAGGGGAAAAACAGACGGCACGCCAAGATTGGCTACAAGTAGCCACTCGGACAGCGCAACGGCCTATCAAACACTCCTTATGAATGGGGATATGCTAGTTTAGGGACAACTCGCTGGGGCGACACTTTTTGCTCACGCGACACGACCATCATTTAATGACAGGACCCGAATGTTTACTTACAGCGGCCGAATCCATTCTTATGCTCCTTTCTAATCGCTACCAGTTCCTCTTTGTTCACATTGCGAAAACCGGGGGAACGAGTATTCGTCGAGCTCTGCAACGCTACCGCTGGCGTGACCCGTATTACCTACCTCAGTGGGCCGCCAGTAAAATGAGCGGGCTGACAGGGCATCGCTCGGCGATCAAATTACCTCGCCATTGCAAAGCCATTACGGCTCAAGAAATGCTACCCCGAGACATTTATAACGGTCTGTTTAAATTTGCCTTTGTACGCAACCCGTGGGATTTGCAGGTGAGCTCATACCATCACATCAAGCGGGAGCGGCCCAATCTAGTACACGAAGGTGAGTCGTTTTCTGATTTCCTAAGACGCAAGCTAGAGGTAACAAGACCTTGGCAGTACCACCTCGACACCTCCATCACGCCTCAATCGGACTACTTAATTGATCTGAGGGGGCGCCAGATAGTCGATTTTGTGGGGCGCTATGAATCACTGCAGGCAGATTTCGATACCTGCTGCCAGCGAATTGGCATACCGACTATCGCACTGCCTCACAGACGCCAGGCTAGTGACCGTGCGCAATATCGCCAATACTACGATCAAGAAACCCAAGCGCTCGTGGCGGAACGCTTTGCCGCTGATATCGAAGCCTTTGGTTACGTCTTCTAGCAATAGGAGCGGGAAACAAGTTAACCCGGCTTACCGGTAGCCATTCATCGCGCTTACGTCAGAGCTCACCCACGATCCGCGCCACATCGGGTAACCCTGCTACGAGTACAAGACCCTCATTACTATCACCATTGCTCGAAGCAGGCTGCATCGGAGCTTCTGGAGCAACTCTAAACAGCCGCCCCACACCAGCGGACTGACCCGCCTCCATGTCGGACGCCTTATCCCCCACCATCACTGAGTTGCCTGGATCGATATGGAGTTCGGCGCAAGCTTGCTCGATCATCCCAGGCGCGGGTTTGCGGCAGTAGCACTGCTGTCGCCACTCCGGGAGCGCCTCAGTGGGGTGATGTGGGCAATGGTAGAACTGAGCGATCTCTACACCGTGATCGTCGAGCAAATAGCGGTAAACGCGACGATTAAGCGCCGCCAGATCAGATTCGGTGTACAGACCTCGACCAATGCCCGATTGGTTGGAAACAACGACCAAAACATACCCAGCTGACTGTAATTGCCGCAGAGCAGCAGGAACACCGGGCAAAAACTCAAATTGATCCCAACTGCTGACATAGCCATGATCGACGTTGATCACGCCATCTCGATCTAAAAAAACAGCGCGCCTAAGGTCAACTCCACTCACTGCCCACGTCTCTCATTGCAACGCAGCCCAATCCAGCTGCTCCTCGATCAGTGCGCACAGCAGATGAATCACGACAATATGCGCCTCTTGAATATGAGCCGTGTCCTGCGAAGCCGCAATCACGAGGGCCCGACAATGCGCTTTTAAGGCGCCGCCGTCACGGCCCGTCAGGCCAATCACTTCACAACCCATGGACCTAGCCTGCTCACAGGCATTCAGCACACTGACACTATTGCCCGACGTGGAGATTGCCAACAACACGTCACCAGCTTGTGCGAGACCCGCTACCTGTCGACTGAACACGGCATCGTATCCGTAATCGTTTGCAATCGCAGTGAGCCCGGAGGTGTCTGTTGTGAGTGCAATGGCAGCGAGCGCCGGGCGGTCTGCCACAAACCGGCCCACCAGCTCGGCAGCAAAATGTTGTGCATCTGCCGCTGAACCCCCGTTGCCGCAAATCAAGATTTTATGACCTGCCTGCAATGCGTCGACACACACCGCTGCCATCGAGCCAATGTCCTCTGACGATTTGTGTAAATCGGAAAGGGTTTTCAGATGGGAATCAATGTAATCGCTAATCATTCGGTGCACGTCCCTCCCCGAGTCTGCATGGCATGCAGCACCCCACATACGGATGATACCAGCGATCGAGGCAGAAAATGGGGCAGTGTGCACCCGCAGGTGACAAGGGGGATACAGAGAAATCCTTGAAGTGACCCTGCTGCGAGAGACTCCGAGGACGGAACTGCTAAGAAGGTAAACTGCCGACGAACCCCCGCTAGTAGCGCGGCAGCTGCAGCTCCTGCTCACCCAATTGCGCCAACAAATGCGTGACGGCGTAATCGGGAATTTCGTCTACGGGGATTTCCCGCTGGTGCCGAACCAACATCTCTTCCGAAACAATGCCCTTAGCCCGCACAATTAAACGCTGCAGGCGCTGCTCGATGTCACGCTCTCGCAGCAATTCGTCTCGCTTAACCTGCTCAGGGGACTCGCCGGGCGCCGGCACAGCCCGGCAAACCGAGCCGCGCATGAGGTCCGCAAGCTTATCTCGTTGCGCTGTGAACAAGGTTCTGCTGCACTGGTCCGTTGGGATAATTGTGTCGATTTCGTTCAAGCTATTCATGTGCTGTGCCTCTCTTATCTCTAGGCATACGCAAAAAGTTCGCCAGTGGTTTGACGCGGTGCCTACGTCGCGCTGACCTTAATGGGCAAACAATACGCCTAGGCGAGTGCTCCATTGAGCGACAAAACAGCTAATGAGTCAGCCTCAAAATGCTGTTTTTATTGTTATTTTTATTTTGGCAAGGCGGCTGTGCAAGGCCGGCTCAGTCTGCGACACTGGGGAACGACACCCGTTACAAAGAGCCGCTCATATGACACTGTCGCCACCAACACACCCCCTGAAGAGCAGCCCCCACAAACTCAAACTGGGCGTGTTCGGTCTCAACGTCAGTAGCGGATGCTCGATGACGGACCGGCCCGATACGCTCAAGGTCGATTGGCAAGAATCCGTCAAGGTCGCACAGCTGGCGGAGGCGGCGGGTATCGAGGCCATCATTCCAGTTGCCCGCTGGAAAGGCATGGGCGGCAAAGTGAACTTCAATCACCGCAATTTTGAGACTTTTACGTGGGCAGCGGGACTCGCCGCTAAGACCGAAGAGATCAGCATCTTTGCAACCTTTCATGTGCCCACAGTTCATCCCATCCGAGCCGCTAAAGAAGTGGCAACCATTGATCATATTGCGGGGGGTCGATTTGGTCTCAATATCGTTGCTGGATGGAACGAACGTGAAATTGCGATGTTTGGTATCCCCCAGAAGGAGCACGATATTCGTTACGACGTGGCGGACGACTGGATTTCCTTGTGCAAGGAACTGTGGACGGTAGACGGCGAATTCGACTACGACGGGCCACATTTTCAGTCGCCCGCCTGCTATTCGGAGCCCAAGCCACTGCAACGGCCCTGGCCCGCCTTAATGAGCGCCGGTAATAGTGCCCGCGGCCAAGAATTTGCCGCCGCCCACGCAGACTTTAACTTTGTTGTCGCAAAAGACATTACGAGCGCCAGTGAGGTAGCATCGAATGGCAGGCGCTTAGCCAAAGAAAAATATCAACGAGACATGCAGGTGTTTGGTCAAGCTTACATTGTGTGTCGGGACACGGAGAAAGAGGCTCGAGAGTTCGTGCAGGAATACGTCTACGATCGAGGCGATTGGGAGGGTGTTCGTAATCTATTAGACGTGTTGATCCCCAACTCGCAAAGCGCATTGGGAGATGGCTGGGAATCCATGGCAGCAAATCTCATCGCGGGCTACGGTGCCATTCCACTGGTCGGAACGGCCGAGCAAATCATCGATGGCATGCTCGCTTTTTCAAACGCCGGGCTCGATGGCATCACATTGAGCTGGGTAAACTATGAAGAGGGGCTGATCCAATTTAATGAAACACTATTGCCCATGATGAAACAGGCGGGGTTAAGGGTGTGAGATCTTTACAAGGCATGTCCATTCTTATTACTGGCGGGGGCTCCGGTATCGGCGCCGATTGCGCTCAGCGATTTTGTGAGCAAGGTGCGCTGGTAACCATTACTGGCCGACGCATCGAAAAACTGGAAGCGGTTCAGGCTCAGCTGGGGGATAACTGCCGCGTCGTTCAGGGTGATGTGTGTCAACAATCTGACCGAGTGAACATGATAGAAATGGCACTCGCGCACGGGGGCGGTAAGCTCGATGCCCTCATCAACAATGCCGCCAACATGTACCGGCAACCCGTTGATGGCTACACCGAGGCGCACCTGAGCGATGCATTTAATACCAACGTCATCTCGGCCATGATGCTCTCAAGCTTAGCGGTGCCTCATCTCGATACGACCGACGGCGCCATCGTATTTATCGGATCGACCCATACGCGTCGAGCCTTTCCCGGGGCTTCGCCCTACGCGACGACCAAGGCCGCACTCGAGGGACTGACAAAAGTGATGGCCGCTGAGCTCGGCCCACGGCAAATCCGAGTGGGCTGCATTTTACCGGGCGCGGTATCCACAGAGTTGAATCTGCGAGCTGGATTATTCACTGAGGCAGAGGCAAAAGAGCGCTACGATGCCGTTGCCGGGCTGCACGCACTCGGGCGAATTGGGACCGGCACCGAAGTCGCAGAGGGGATCGAGTATCTCGTGACTGCCGAGTGGGTAACCGGAGTGGCGCTAGAGGTTGACGGGGGTATCGGCCTTGGTGCCTCCTATTTTTGAATAATGCCCCGCCACACAAAAAACGCCAGACTACGCAGGGCACTTTTCGATGTCCCAATACCGTGATGCTGCGTTGTCGCTAGGCGTAACCGCAAAGGCGATCTACACTACTCACTCATGACGTCGCAAGGGCGTCACTAATCTGCTCCGACAGACACCATTAGACACGATGAAAAGGAACCGTAATGCAACTCTCAAACGAACTGTTTGCCATTTTATTCAGCATCGTCATGGTCTTGGCGGTCGTCTGGTTTATGCGAAGCCTCAGCCGATATAAACTGTGGATCAAATCGCGGAATGAGCCCGCCAACCAACCTGGCGCAACAACTTATCAGGAAAAAAAGGAGTGATGAGCAAAACTGTGCTGGGTCAATCACACATGGCGTGACCGCCGACGCGTGGTGATCGCGACTGACTAAAACACCTCATGGCACCTCAAAACGGTGCCTGACACGACAAGTAAAGTTGCGAAGGGCATGACTCATGTGCCCGATAAGACAGGCGCCTATGCTAACTGCGCTAAAGCATGCACTCGCTGCACTCACAAGCCAAAGCACTGCCCGCTCCCTTCATACGGAGCCACAATAACTCGAGCCCGACTATTGAAACTGCTACTGCTTTTAACATTGCTGCTTACCAGCCTGTCGAGCAACGCTGACTCAGCAATACTTTGGCAAAATATGAGCGCCTCTGTGACGCAAGGGCAGCATTTCAAAGTTGATCCAGAAGAGCAGAATGCGGTGACCCTTGAACACGTCAGCGCGTTATCGACGGGCGACAGCTTTTCCTTCGTAGAAGTAAGCCAATACCCGCGCGTTGATCGCTCGACGGGGCTATATGGTGAAGTCGCCATTCGCTGGTCGCACAATAAACTCGCGGCAAATCCGCTGACCCTTGGACCGATCACAGATGTCTTACTGACGACTAATATTGAGTTTGGTAGCGAGACCAGCGAAATGCTTTTGATCGGCCCTTCAATTGATCTTTCGCTCCCCGGTTTTGATTTTTTTCAACTCAGCCTGACTCGCCGCGAGAGCCTCAACCGTAACGGTGACACATCGTCAGAGGGCTGGCAGATGACGCCCAGCTTTTCTATTACCTGGCCAATCGGCCGATCTGAGGTGGTATTGGATGGCTTTATCGACTGGGTGTTTGCGACAGACCAGGCAGGCTACGCAGAAAACCTGCAAATCAATCCTCAACTCAAGTACAACCTCGGCAAGCTGCTGCATCGACCCGACACACGCTTTTACGTTGGTCTTGAATATTATTTTTGGTCCGATAAGTTTGGTATCGCCAGCACGGTTGATTTCAATACCGATCAACACGCTTTGAGTGTGCTCATCAAATATCACTTTTGAATTGTAAAACGACCGCCTCATCACCTGGCGCTTGCTCCAAATCCGTCCCGCTATTTTGGTGGGCTAGCGACTCGCCTCACAGCGCAACGAAACAAAATGCGTGCTGTGCGAGTAGCCTGTGATCCACTTGGAACGCGCAACGTACCTACTTACGAACCATAAGTTCGTCTCTCGCCCCGGATAAGCGCCCCATCGGTTGCTTTGAAGGGGCCTTTTACCTAGGGCGCTTACTCAGCTTGTTTCAGTAACTTCGGAGGCAGCACGCGCTAAGGTTTCGCACCAAATAACCCATCTCCCCCTCCGACCTGCTCTGTCTGCGCATCACTGGGAGCCGCCTCCCCTATTAAGGCCTGCCCAATAGGTTGGCAACACGGCGTAAATTAGGCACCATGCGGCGCATCATCGTCTCGCACTCTCTTAACGGATAAGCCATGAGCCACAGCTTTCACCCTCCACAGCGCATTTTAATGGGGCCTGGCCCTTCAGACGTATCAGCCAGGGTGCTCGGTGCGCTAGGGCGACCCACTATCGGCCACCTTGATCCGTTGTTTATCGAGCTCATGGATGACACCAAACAGCTACTGCAATACGCCTTTAAAACACAAAACGAACTCACCATTCCCCTATCTGCCCCAGGCTCTGCCGGTATGGAAGCGGCCTTTGTCAATCTGGTCTCTCCGGGTGACACCGTCATCGTCTGTCAAAACGGGGTGTTCGGTGGTCGCATGAAGGAGAACGTAGAGCGTTGCGGCGCTCACGCCGTGATGGTGCAGGATCGATGGGGAGATCCCGTTGATCCGCAGAAGGTAGAAGAAGCCTTTGCAGCGCACCCCGAGGCCAATTTACTGGCGTTTGTGCACGCCGAAACCTCCACGGGGGTTCGCAGTGACGCCAAAACCCTTTGTGAGCTTGCGCAACGCCATGACGCGCTGACGATCGTCGATACCGTGACTAGTCTCGGAGGCATCGATCTTTGCGTTGACGACTGGGGCGCCGATGCCGTCTATTCCGGTACTCAGAAATGTCTTTCTTGTGTGCCCGGCCTGTCACCGATGACCTTCAGCGCCAAGGCAGTCGCCCGTATTCAAAACCGAGCGACTAAAGTGCAAAGCTGGTTTCTCGATATGCAACTCGTCATGGGCTATTGGGGTGGCAACACTAAGCGAGCCTACCACCACACAGCGCCGGTCAATGCGCTCTATGCACTTCATGAATCACTGCTGATCCTAAAAGAGGAAGGCCTCGATGCGAGCTTTGCGCGGCATCAAGAGAATCATCTTGAACTGGTTTCTGGGCTAGAAGCGATGGGATTAGGTATGGCCGTTGCCGCTGAGTGGCGATTACCGCAGCTCAACGCTGTCTGCATACCAGACGGCGTTGATGATGCAGCCGTGCGTAGCCGCCTGCTAAACGAGTTTAATCTAGAGATTGGCGCAGGACTTGGCGAATTAGCCGGCAAACAATGGCGTATCGGTTTGATGGGCCACGCGAGTAGCCGCGTGAATGTCCAGCAATGCCTGACCGCCCTCAGGCATGTTCTGGGATATTAACCCCCATTCACAGATAGCAGGGTCCGGTTTGGCCATTCAGGCAAACCAAAGACGTGCCCCTAAGTGGACATTTGCGCCGCTCTAAGTCGAGCCTCACTCGAACCTCACTCGACTCTTACGCGACCCCCACGGGACCCCCACGCTCCGATGAAGCAAAGCGCCACCGGAGCGGGATTGGTTGGCTGACAAGCCGGTCCCGCGGACCCCGCCTGTCAGGCTCGGTAACGGCCTTCTCTGACGGTCAATAAATATTGTCGCGATTCGGCGCTCAGGTCAGTGAATCACTGAAAAAGTTTGCTACTGTGAGCCCTTGGAAAGCGGCTTTTAACAGGCGTAACCGCGGGTTTTTTTTAAACCCACGGTGGCCACATCACACATCTTGAGTCAGGTGAGTAAAACAATGGGTTCAGTATCAGATTTTTTCGCGCGAAGCCAAACGGCGTTCTTTCGCTTCTTCGCTGACACCTTTTTCGCCAAACGTTATGGACATCGCGCCGTCGTGCTCGAGACCATTGCTGGGGTACCCGGCATGGTCGCAGGAATGTGGATCCATTTAAAAAGCTTGCGCAGCATGAAAACAGGCTACGGCCCACTCATCCGAGAGTTATTGGCGGAAGCAGAAAACGAGCGCATGCATCTGATGTTTTTTATCGAGATTGCCAAGCCTAGCCGCCTAGAGCGCACGCTCATCCTGATGGCTCAGCTGATCTTTTGGAATTACTACTTCCTGCTGTATGTCTTGGCGCCCAAAACCGCACATAAGATGATTCATTATTTCGAAGAGGAAGCCGTGAGCAGCTATACAAGCTATTTAGCGCTGATTGAAAATGGGGAGGTAGAGAA